>JACCSX010000168.1 GCA_013812775.1 Tatlockia sp.
TCTTGTTAAAGCTGAGTTTTATAAGAATTCTTTTTATTTCTTAAGTGGGTTGACTGTTCATTGCTCCCAAAAACTAAACTTGCTATCACTTTTGGATCAGTAGAGAAACGCTTTAGATAAGAAGCCACTAGCCATCGTGCAATAATTACCTCAGCGTGTTCCAAATGGTTTTCATGGGAACTGGTATAATTATTAATATCTAATTTATTTAATTAGGGTATCTCATGTTAGAGAGAATTGATTTAGCTCAAATAATTAGACAAAGAGGTATTTCCTGCGCAGCTGTTGCTCTATGCAGCACGGATAAGATTGAGACAAAGCTAGCTGGTAATCTTGCCAAAGAAAGTCAACAAGCGATTAATGAAGAAACCATTTTTGAGGCTGCCTCACTGACTAAACCTTTTTTTGCCTTTCTAGTCATGAAACTCGCAGAAAAGGGGAAAATTAATTTAGATAAGCCCCTCTTGGAGCAGTTGGAGCAGCTAGGTAAGAAGCAGAGTTTTGGCCCTCCCTATGAATCAATCTATGATCCCCCAATATTTAAAGAAAACTATCAAAAAGTCACCCCAAGACAACTTCTTTCACACCAGGCTGGATTGCACAATGAATTTGATCCTCAAAAACCCGAAACTTTTGAATATAAATCGGCTTTAGGCACAGCCTTTGATTATTCGGGAGAAGGTTATCGGTTTTTACAAGAAGGCATTGAGAAACTAATAGGCCAGGACGCTTTCGAAATGTTTGCAGAGGAAGTTTTAAAAGAATTAAGGATGACAAGAACCTCTTTTTATAATCAAAAACAGGATGAAAATAGGGCAGTCGGGTATAAGGCAGATGGTGTAAGTTCTTTAGAGCATAAAGAACCAAATCAAATACATGCCGGAGCATCTCTTACCACAACGATTATAGATTACGCCAAATTTTTACGCGCTTGTTTGCAAGATCCTAATATGAAAAAAATCATAGATAAACCTGCAGTTCCTAGTTTAAAGGGTAAGGACAAGGTAAAACTTCAATCCAAAGATACCCTGGACCATCTTGGATGGAGCACGGGATTTGGCATACAGACTCAAGAAAAGAAATCACTTGCTTTTCATTGGGGGGATAATAAATACTTTCGAAATTTTATGGTTCTTGATCTTGATTCTGATCAAGCCTTGGTTTGTTTTACTAATTCTTATAATGGAGCTGCAATTTTGCAGGAGATTGCGGAGCAAGCGTTAGATAAAGATTTGAATCCGATTTTCACTTGGCTTCGAGAAGGCTATGATTTTAGGGAAAATGTCTCTGCAATTTATCGAGATAATTTGAAGGAATTAAAGAATGAGACGGAGGATTCATCGCGTATTCAACCGAAGTAGGAGTTTGGAGTCCAACGAAAGGAAACCTACGCTAGGGCTTTTGCACCGTATATTTCATATTAGTTTCATCTGGGTTTAAGAGAATTTGTGCCCCATCATCAATAGCCATCAGACTCATATCATGGTCATGGGTTTTGGTCGTAAAGGAGTCAACATGCCTATCGAGTATTAAAAAGGAGTCAAAAAATTATTGGATTTAATACCTTTAAGAATAGAGCAACTTTTCAATACATCCTCAGGTTGGTACTCTATACTATTTCTAGACTATTAACGAATAGAGCATTTAAAAATGACTAACACATCAGTAAAAAAAGCGATTCTCTATCGCATTGTGATTAAAAATCATATTTGTCCTTATGGCCTCAAAGCAAGAGATTTACTACAACGCCAAGGTTATGTAGTTGACGATATATGGTTAACTAGTCGCGAGCAAAATGATGTGTTCAAAGCTAAACATAATGTTAATACAACACCTCAAACCTTTATTAATGGGGAACGTATCGGGGGGTACGACGATTTACGTCGCTATTTTGGAAAAAAACTACATGATCCTAAGGCAACAAGTTATCAACCAGTTATTATTCTCTTTGTGGTCACAGCATTAATGGCACTTGCCACAAGCTTTGCATTAACCGGTACTATTTTTACATCTCGTGTTTTTGGTTGGTTTATATCATTTAGCATGACTGTACTTGCAATCTTAAAGCTACAGAATATTGAAGCTTTTTCAACTGTATTTCTTAATTACGATATCCTTGCCAAGCGATGGGTTCCCTACAGCTATATCTATCCTTTTGCTGAAGCATTAGCAGGGCTTTTGATGATTGCAGGGGCCTTTAATTGGATCTCAATTCCGGTTGCCTTATTTATAGGAACCATTGGTGCAATTTCCGTATTTAAAGCAGTTTATATCGATAAGCGTGAGTTAAAGTGTGCCTGCGTTGGTGGTGGGAGTAATGTGCCCTTGGGTTTTATTTCAATGACTGAGAACTTAATGATGATTGTAATGGCCTTATCGATGTGGGCACTATAATACTTTTCTTATCTCAGTACGTTTAATTAGATGGGGATCTTCTCAGGAAGGTCGGAATTTCCCAGAGCATGCCTATAACCCTTTGGCAGACGAGGCTATAGCCAATACATAGATTTTTTCACTAGCTGTCATATTTTGTATAAGTTCTTGTAAATTAAGCATTATTGATGTCATAAAATTCATATTCTAATCAAATTTGTATGCTGCAATATCACTAAAAATTGAATCAGATTCTTATGTGGGTGACCCGTAATCAAATAGATCTCGTCTAACTCTTCAGTTGACAGCTGTAGTCCATGGCTTCAGATTAAAAAAGCTCGATCAATTCCCTACGGAAATATTCTTATGAATAGTAATCTTGAAGCGATTGTTCAGAGACATTTTCTATCCCAAATAATAGATAAGTAATTTTTTATTAGATTACAAACGTTGCGTACCTCAATAAGGTCATGTACAATTATAAGTACCTAATACATTATTCGAGAAAGCAATGGATGTTTTAAGCTATACGGCTTTGAGATCAAATTTGGCTAGCACCTTAGATAAGGTGAATGAAGATCATGTTTCAATATTGATTACCCGACAAAATGGAAAACCAGCAGTTATTATGTCTTTGGAAGATTTTAAATCTTATGAAGAAACCGCTTATTTAATGGCAAGCCCTAAAAATGCAGAACGCTTAAATCAAGCAATTGCAGAAGTGGAAGCAGGAAAAGCAAAATCTCATAAATTGATTGAAGAATGATTTTATCCTGGGCAGAAAATGCATGGGAAGATTATCTATATTGGCAAGTTATAGATAAAAAAATACTTAAGCGGATTAATTCATTAATTAAAGACATACAGCGTAACCCATTTCAGGGCATAGGTGATCCTGAGCCTTTGAAGTATAACTGGTCAGGATATTGGTCCCGTCGCATTGATAAGGAACATCGAATTATTTATAAGCTAGCTAATGACGCGATTTATATAGTTCAGTGTCGCTATCACTATTGATAATTAATTTCAAAGTAAAAAAAAACCCGCTTGGTATTATTTTTTCTGGTTAAAATGCATAAATCACGGAGCTTAGTAATAATTTCTTCTGAGAGGTAGGGGAAGCTTGCTGCAAGAAGGTACAAGATTTACCAGTACAATCCTTTAACCCTTTATCAGTCTAGGCTGTAGCCAATTAATCGATTTTCAATCAACTCTAAAATTTTATGCTCAATTATGAGTAAGTGATTAGATAGGTTCAAGACTTTGTAGACCTATTAATTAAAGCAGGTGGCTCTATAAAGTTATCCGACTTCCTAATTTTATAAAACTCATAACGGTATAAGCGATCGAACGACCTTAGCTGGCACTCCCGCAACAAAAGAGTTTGCGGGAACATCCTTTGTAACAACTGCCCCGGCCCCGACTACGGAATTTTCACCCACTCTAACCCCACCCAGTATTGTGGCAGCTGTTGCAATCCAAACGTTTCTTTCAATTATGATTGGTTTTGCCTCAATAAAAGCGCGTCGCTCGGAGGGTTCTAGTGGATGACCTGCGGTGATAATGTTCACATTTGGGCCGATCATAACCCGATCTGCAATATCAACACCGCCCATATCATAGATGGTACAACACTGGTTGATAAATACTTTCTGTCCAACTCTGATGTCAAGACCCCCTGCGGTATAGAATGGTGGAATGAGTTTAAATGTTTCATCGACATTTTGACCAGTTAGTTCGCTAAATATCGCTCTCACCTTTGCGTCATCATCGAATGAAAGCTTGTTCAGCTCCGCCGTTAATCTCATAGCACGTCTGACGGCATTGGTTATAACCTCCCACTCTGGACCATGGGTTTGCACTCGTTTGGTTAGGATGGTTTTCTGGGTAGACATTTGGGCTTTCATCCGGAATTCTAATTGGAAACGTCTACTAAAATTACCACATTTACGCAGAAATCAAAGGGGCAGACTCGATTGCTACACTGTCCTTAGATAGTATGCTGTTTCAATTAATAATCTTATAGGTGCTTTATGATTAAAAATTATGCTTTAGAGCCCATGTTATATGAAGAATGTCTTTCTTTAATTGATGAATGTTTTCCTGGCATTAAGGCTATTGCGGATAAAGGAAAGCTATATAATGCTCACTGGGATAGGGTATCAACTCCTTTTATCTTTTATATTAACGAGGAGCTTGTGGGTCATCTTGGACTAATCCCTTTTAAGCTTATAATAAATAATCAAGATTATACAGGTGCCGCGCTTCATGGTATTTGCGTCAAAGAAAAATTTCGGCGCAAAGGTATTTTTACTAAACTTATGAATGAAGCACTTTTACACATACAGCGTAATTACAATCTTTCATTTTTATTTACGGATCAAGCGACTATTTACGAACCATTTGGATTTAAAAGGATCGATGAGTATGACTTTTTGGTCGAAAATTTGAAGGTATATCGCTCTAATCAAGCAATAAGAAAACTAGATTTAAATTGTAAATCTGATTTGCAACTAATGCATGATTTACTTCTAAAAAGATTACCCATTTCTAATCGATTCGGCATAATTAAAGAAACCGTTGTTTTCACACTCACAGCTATATCAGCTCCCACCTACTATTCAGAAAAGAATCAGTTGCTGATTTCATACGATATAAAAGATGATGTTCTCTATGTTAAAGACATTGTTTTTACTAAACTCATTGATTTTGAAGAGGTTATTTCATGCATTCCAGAAAGTTTTTCTAAAATTATCTTGCAGTTCTACCCTGATCATTTTAAAAACTTAAAGTTTAAACCTATCAAGGCTGCTCCGGAGGATTTTATAATGGTTTCAGAAAATTTTAATTCAGGAGCACTGCCGCTTCGTTATCCGGAAACCGAGAGATGTTAATTTAACGTTTAAAAGAGGAGTGTACATTTATTTTTCATATTTGATCCGAACTTGGGTAGATTAAGATAATTGATTTTTCTACAATGGAAAATAGTAGTGTTGCAGGATACTTCACATGCTAATTTACCGCATCCTTATGAGACTTTGAAATGAATTCAATTCTAATTGATTTACCTATGCCTATTACGACTTCTCGACTACTCATAAGGCCCCCACAGCTTGGTGATGGAATCGCTGTGAATGCCGCCATTCTAGAGTCCTATGATGTTTTGCATAAATTTATGGACTGGGCGAATAAAAAGCCAACCATTGCCGATACAGAAGAGCAGATGCGCCTAGCTGCCGCCAATTGGATTTTAAAGAAAAGTGAAGAGCCTTGGCTGCAAATGTTAATTTTTGATAATAATTCTGGTGAATTTATTGGCTGCACCAGTTTTCATCATTTCCTATGGGAAATCCCGTCAGTCGAAACAGGTTATTGGATACGATCTGCTTGTTCAAAGCAAGGTTTGATGACAGAAGCAATCAATGCCATAACTCAATATGCTTTTAAGCAACTGGGAGTGAAACGTATCGCACTTACCTGCGATATTGACAATGTCCGCTCTAAAAAAATTGCTGAACGCCTGCACTACACACTAGAAGGTACACTTAGGTGTCATCGAAGAAAGCCAATCAGCAGCAAATTGAGTGACACCCTCATTTTTGCCAAATACTCACTTAATGATTTACCGCAATTATCAGTCCAGTGGGGCTAAAATGCAGTTTTTTTTCAATTTAGCATCAGCTTCGAACTTAAGGGTTGGCCGGGATTTCCCCAATATGGGTTTGGCGATTACCGCAGAAGCAACAAGGAGAGCTTGTTCTACAGAATTCCAGATAGCTGGTAAATTCACCGTTTTACTAATATAACTAATAGATAAATAAACAGTCGATTCATTGGAAAAGGCTAAATTATGATTTTAAATAAATTCAGAGGTTATTTACCAAAATCTATTAATGAATTCATGCTTTTTTGTCAAAATCAGGAAATAAGGCTGGTTATGCATGGCAGTGCAGTCAGTGACTATTTTACTCATAATATTCCTAATGATTATGATTTTTATATATTAACTCCCTACAATGATTTTTTAGAAAAAGTAGCCAATAACTTAAATATTCAATTACACAAATATGGAAAATATATAATTTTTGATAACAAAAATATTTTTTATTTTATAAGTAAAGATAATATTAAAATCGACTTAAATTTTATTGATCCTGATACAGATATTAAAGAGTTAAACCTAAAAGATGAAAGAGTTATTATTACAATAAGTTCTTTGCTGTTTAATCCTGAAACTAATCAATTAATCGATGATTACCATGGTATTATGAACAGAAAAGTCATTAACTGCCATCCGGATTAAATCTCAATTTCTGTAGAATTTGGCCGAATGAACCTCCAACCCCAATAACCTATTAAGACATTATTTTCGAATAAAGATTCTTTCGGAGTGATGATAACGACCCTAAACCGCTGCTTTGACCTGTATTGAGCTGCACTTAAACATCATGATACAATTATAAGCATGATGAGATCCAAATTATACGGATGTCCAAAAGAGAACCAAAGCCAATGAATAAAATGATAGAACAGGCTATTAGACAGTTACTCCTTGATAGAACCCCTCTTGCAAACCAGGAAATTGAGTCTCCCTACGATTACACCAGCCTAAGAGAATGTATTTTGCAAGTCGAATTAAAGCAGGAAATCGAAGCGTTAGAGGACATGCTCCTTGATAATTCCAACTTTGAAGAAAACTTTAAGAAACGCTGCACCCTGCGTGAAAAAGATCTAGAGAAGAGCATTCCCATTCATCTAATGCCGAAATCTGCCACGAATGAGCTTTACTGGAAGATAGCCGACCTGGTATTTCAACCTGAAACCATGCAGGACATGCTTGAGATTGTTTTACCGAGCGCCCAAAAGCAATTAAAGGTCGATTTAGATTATGCTTCGGGCATCCACAATCCAACACCTATCCTAGAACTATCAGACAATCTCAATGAATTTAAAAAGCACAAACCCACGATGGATGTCTTCATTCATTATATCGACGCTGACGGCATCCTTTTTGATGCCAGGGGGATAGACTGCTTTCCATTAAGGCAGCAAGCTGCCCTGCAAAGTCTCTTAAGCGAAAAGCATCCCTTACTATGCACGCGACTATATGAACATAACGCAAAGCTGCAAGGGCTTGCTTTGGATATACTCACTTTAAATCATAAGGGCATAACTCCCAAAGCCGCTATTGAGCAACTCATTAAGGGATTAACTCTGGGCGGCGAAAAAATGACTGGGCAGCCCTTTGCTGGCAAGTCTGCAAAAGAGGCCGTTGACCGATTTTTCGCCTGGTTTAATGCCCTTCCTCCTATTGTGCAAGAGCAATTAAGAGCCTTTGAGGGAGACGATACCAATCTTGGAGACATTATTGATAATGAACTTGGAAAAGGAACCTGCGTTGAAACAGCGGCAACTCATTTAAACAGCATTCTCCGGAAAAACAGCCAGGAGGCCACACTGACATTGCCCCCCGAAATGAGACCTCTTGATTTGAAGGTATTGAGAGATAAATACGGCCCGAAACACCTGTCACCGGCCACAATTACTAGCCCACCCTCTGGCCACTCAAAGTAGCCCACTTAGGGTAAATTTTTTTACATCATTTGTCATCCTCCACTTTAAATTTTGGTATAAATTTTTTTCTATACGACTG
>JACCSX010000138.1 GCA_013812775.1 Tatlockia sp.
CTTTCCATTGACTTATTTGACATGGCAAACTTTCACTTGGCTTATCAAGTAATGCTTTGGCTAATTCAATAACTCTTTTGTTACGCCGAGTATCTCCTAATTTGCTGTTATGCCAATTTTCTTGTGCGCATTTTGTAGTGTTAAAAATATCCCACATTCTTTTCCTTAAAAATTTGAACTACTTGCTCTCTATTTTTAAGTATACCAAAATGTGGGTAATGATGAGGGCTTAAAAGCCGGTGATTCCTGCTTCATTGCGTAAGCCAATGCTATTCGCTCGACAGGTTTTGAGGGCGGATATTCCAGCCGACCTTATATTTTTACTTGCATTAAGATCTCTATCAATTATTAGAGAGCATGAACTACAAGTATAGGTTCTTAGCTTAAGTGGCATGTCTTTCTGAATGCTACATGATGAACACATTTTACTTGAAGGTAAAAATCTATTAACACGTACAAAATGCTTACCTTGCCAATGACACTTATACTCTAAATATTGCAAGAATGAACTCCATCCTACATCAGCTATAGAGCGTGACAAATGCCTGTTTTTGATCATGCCTTTAACATGTAAATCTTCTACAGCTATAACGCCGTGGTTTTTGACTACTACTGTTGATACTTTATACAAAAAATCTTTTCTTTTATTTCTTATCTTTCTATGCAACTGAGCTATCTTTACTATGGACTTTTTTCTGTTACTACTGTCTTTTTGTTTGCGAGCACAGCTTCTTTGTAGATAACGAAGTTGCTTAAGCTCATGCTTTAAACAGCGTGGATTATCTATAACAGTACCATCAGACATATGAGCAAATGAAAGTAACCCTAAATCTATACCAATAGCTTTATCTTCTGATACTGGAGCATATACTATCTCTACTGGTACAGCACACGCAATATGAATAAGCCAGTGTGAGCCATCTCTTTTTATTGTTGCTTGTTTTATGGTGCCTTCAATAGGTCTTGTATTGGTAAAGTTTATCCACCCTGTCTTTGGTAAAAATACTGCATTACCGTTAATCTTTATACCTTGAGGATAACGAAAAGAATCTTTTTGACCTCTTTTTTTAAATTTAGGAAATCCTGGCTTTTCTTTTTTTTTAAGCCGACGGCAAAAGTGCTTCATACCACTTTCTAAGTCTTTAAGAGCCTGCTGCAGAATTTGAGAAGGGAGCTTTTTAAGCCAACTTGTCTCTTACTGTTTTTTAAGACCTGGTAACTTATTTGCTATATCTTTATAGCTTAACAGCTTTTTTTCTGTCTCAAGAGCATGCTTAAGTAGCGCTAATCCATAATTATAGATATAACGAGTAGAGCCAGCACATTGGATAAAGAGTTGCTGCGTAGAACGTGAAGGATCAAGCTTATAAGTGAAGACTTTTTGTAGTATTTCCATTCTTTAAGTATACACTAAATACAGACAAAAAGCACCTTGCATCCCCGTGCTAAAGCAACGGGGTTTTCCGGTGCACTCAATAAAACAAACGACAACAACTACTTTTCATTTGCCACGAGCAAGGTTACTTATACGGGTAATTAGATTAAATATAACGTTATCTTATAATAAGGGCGGTTCCTTAGGTAACCGCCCTTATTGTATCTTTTTATTAAATTAATTCTTTAAACTTTGAGGTATCAATATTTCATGCACAATTCCTTTTTCTAAAGCTAACTGTATTGGAGTCACACCTTGATTATTTGATCTATTTAACAATTTGTTTAATGATTGCCCATCAAGAAGAGATACCAATACATTCATTACGTTTGAATTTCTAGCTTGTATAGCATAATGCAACCAATTATTACCATCTTTATCGACTGAATCTACAATAGAGCCATCTTTTAATGCTAGAACAACAAGCTAATAACCATTTTGCTCTAGTTGACTTAATAATAATGCACGTTTTTTATTTATATATTCTTTAATTATCTCTTCTATACCCTTAGCAGATTTAGAAGCCACTTCTAATAGAGTAAGCCGTTAATTAGACCCGTATCATCTTTAATAACAAGGTCTGGGTTTGCTTCTAATAAGGCTTTAACCATTTCACCATTTTTACGACGTATTGCTAAATTGAAGGGAGTTTCATCGTACTCATCTTGAACGTTAATGTCAGCACCAGCCTTAAGCAGCAA
>JACCSX010000231.1 GCA_013812775.1 Tatlockia sp.
GATCTAATACCTTTTCATAAGTTAGCGGTATGAAATAAAGTTTAGAGGCAAGATCATAATCTGTTGAAACAGTTTCCGGATTACAATTCACCATAATGGTTTCAAAGCCTGCGGTATTAAAGGCTTGGATTGCTTTAACACAGATATAATCAAATTCAATACCTTGGCCAATTCGATTAGGGCCGCTGCCAATAATCATGATTTTCGGATTGGTAGTAGGCGTTGATTCGCAATGAACCTGATAGGTGCTATATAAATAGGCAGTTTCTGTTTTAAATTCACCAGCACAGCTATCTACACATTTATAAACAGGGTTAATTGCTAATTCCTGACGATAAAGGCGTACAGCCTTTTCTGTAGTCTGGGTAAGCTTGGCAAGGCGCTGATCGGAAAACCCCTGTTTTTTTAACTTCAATAAGGCCGCTTTATCCAGATTATAAAGGTTGGTGTTGCTAAGTTCTTGCTCCATCGTTATTAATGTTTTTAGTTGCTCTAAAAACCAGGGATCAATAAAGGAAGCGGCATGCACTTCGTCTATACTTAACCCTCTTCGAAAGCTTTCGGCAAGACACCAGAGATGGTTAGAGCTATGTCGCTTAAGTAGCAATTTCAGTTCTTCATCATCCAGGTTCTCGAGGGGATCAAAACCGCTAGCATTGATTTCCAAACTTTGAATAGCATATTGCAAGCTTTCAGCAAAGGTCGAACCAATGGCCATGACTTCGCCCACAGAACGCATCTGCGGACCCCTAGATAATTCCTGGGCATTAAATTTTTCATCGTGAAAACGTGGGATTTTAACAACGATGTAATCAATGCTCGGCTCAAAAGAAGCGGGCAATGCGTCGGCAGTAATTTCATTGCTTAGTTCGTCCAGCGTATAACCTACGGCCAATTTGGCAGCAATTTTGGCAATTGGAAAGCCTGTCGCCTTTGAGACTAAGGCAGAAGACCGTGACACACGGGGATTCATTTCAATGACTACCATTCGACCGTTTTGCGGATTAATTGCAAATTGCACATTACTACCGCCAGTATCAACACCCACGGCGCGAAGAACTGCAAATGCCGCTGATCGCATGGCCTGATATTCTACATCTGTTAATGTTTGAATAGGGGCTACAGTTATTGAATCACCAGTATGAATTCCAAGTGGATCAAAATTTTCCACGCCACAAACCACGATGCAATTATCACTTTTATCGCGAACGACTTCTAATTCAAATTCCTTCCAACCAATGAGTGCTTCATCAATAGTGATTTCAGGACATTCCGGCAGGGCAAAGGTCTGTTGAAAAAAGACAAGCGCTTCTTCCTCACTATGAACAATGGCAGCGCCGGCACCGCCCAAGGTAAAGGAAGAACGAACAATTAAGGGCAATTTTAATTGATTCATAATTGCCTGAGCCTCTTCAAAGGTAGAGGCTTTGAAACTTTGCGGAACATCCAGGCCAATCTCAAGCATTTTTTGATGAAACAAGCTTCGGTCTTCAGCGAGATTGATTGCCTCAATTGAGGCGCCAATGAGTTCAACCTTGTATTTCGCTAAAATGCCTTTTTTATGCAAGGCTAATGCACAATTTAACGATGTCTGGCCACCTAGGGTGGCAATCAAAGCATCTGGACGTTCTTTGGCAATAATTGCTGTTAAATAATCCGTCGTTATTGGTTCAATGTAGGTGGCATCCGCCAAGTCTGGATCAGTCATAATTGTTGCTGGATTCGAATTAACCAGAATCAGGCGATATCCTTCTTCGTGCAATGCTTTTAAAGCCTGGGTACCGGAATAGTCAAATTCACAAGCCTGACCAATATTAATTGGGCCTGAGCCAATGACCAGAATGCTTTTAATTTGAGTGTTTTTGGGCATTTTGCACCTCAGCTATGAACTGTTTGAATAAAACCCTAAGTTCATTAGGACCCGGATTTGCTTCGGGATGTCCTTGAAATGAAAAGGCAGGTGCATGTCGATGAGCAAGGCCTGCAATAGTTCCGTCAAATAAAGAACGATGAGTGACGATCAGATTTTCGGGTAAAGAAGGCTCATCGACCACAAAACCGTGGTTTTGGCTGCTGATAAAAACGGCGCCAGTTTTACAACATTTGATTGGATGGTTGGCACCGTGATGGCCGAATTTCATTTTTCTGGTTTTAGCCCCAGCGGCAAGAGCTAAGATTTGATGACCCAGGCAAATACCAAAGACTGGGACCTTTAGCAGAAAAAGCTGCGATACTAAAGCAATTAGAGCTTCGCAGGATTCTGGATCTCCCGGTCCGTTCGATAGCAAAATGCCATTTGGGTCTATGGCATGCAACTCGTTAAAACCTATAGATGGCGGAACCACGGAGATTTTGACAGGGTAGTCTGCCAGATTTTTTAAAATGCCTTGTTTAACACCGCAATCAACGACGACAATATGGGCAATAGAATCATCAGGATCGCTGTAGCAATATCTTTCCTTTGTTGCTACCTGAGCTATTAAATTTGCGCCATGCATCGATTGATAATTTTTAGCCAAAGCAAGTGCCTGTTCGGGACTGATATCAGTTGTGGCTACCAGACATCCATTTTGACTGCCCTTTTCCCGTAAATGCAAGGTAAGAGCGCGGGTATCCATATCACTCAAGGCAATAAGTTTATGTTCCACAAGAAAATTTTGCAGACTATCCTGAGCACGCCAGTTAGAAAAGCAGGTTGAAAAATCTCGAAAAATAGCGCCAGAGGCTTGTATTCTTTCCGATTCATTATCCCTTTTATTGATGCCTACATTGCCGATATGAGGGACAGTAAAGTTAATAATCTGGCCAAAATAAGAAGGATCAGTCAAAATTTCCTGGTAACCACTTGATGAGGTATTAAAAATCATTTCGCCCAAGGCGTAACCTTGTACACCAACCGCCTGCCCCTGAAATAATCTGCCATCAGCCAAGATTAAAAAAGCCATTTTTAACCTCCTTGACAATCTCGGCAAGTGAACAATTTTTCGCAATAGCCTCGCTAACCCAAACCCCAACTTGGTGATGAGCATCTCGAAAGGGCATGCCTTTGAGCACCAGGGCTTCTAAAACATTCGTTGCATTTAGAAAACCACCTTGGGCTTTGAGCTTCATCAACTCAGTGTTGAAATGAAGGCTTTGCAGGAAAGGTGTAATAATGGAAAGGCAGGCACTTAGAGTATTAACGGTATCAAACAATGCCTCCTTGTCCTCTTGCATATCTTTGTTATAGGCCAGCGGCAGGGCTTTCATCATTGTTAAAATACCAACCAAATGTCCAAAAACACGGCCGGATTTGCCGCGAATAAGTTCTAAAACATCCGGGTTTTTCTTATTCGGCATTAGCGATGAGCCTGTTGCAAAGGCATCATCAAGGCTAACAAATGCAAATTCCTGCGTAGCCCAGAGAATCAGATCTTCTGCCAGACGAGAAAGATGCACCATAATGATGGCCGCAACAGAGCATAATTCAATAATAAAATCTCGATCGCTGACTGCATCAAGAGTATTCTCAATAACGCCAGAAAAGCCTAAGTTTTCCGCAACCCAGGCTCTATCCAAGGGCAGGTTAGAACCAGCAAGAGCGCCTGCTCCCAGAGGAGAAAAATTCATGCGTCTTTGCCAGTCCTGCAAGCGACTGAGATCGCGTTCAAACATGGCAAGATAAGCGCCGAAGTAATGTCCGAGCTTAATTGGTTGCGCCTGTTGCAGATGTGTATAGCCTGGCATCAGATCATCGGCATGTTTAGAGGCTAATTCCTGCAAAACCTCAGCAAGATTTTGAAGATAATTATCAATTTGGCTTGCCGCATCGCGCGTATAAAGCCTTAGATCGAGGGCAACCTGATCGTTTCGACTGCGACCGGTATGAAGTTTTTTGCCGGTATCCCCAATTTTAGAAATTAACAAGAGCTCAATAAACATATGAATATCTTCGCAGGATTCATCAAGCGCATGTTGCCCTTGTTCAATTTCATTGCCAATTTCAGTCAGTGCGATGTAGATTGCCTCTTCTTCATCCACGTTAATAAGCCCTTGGCGCGCAAGCATGGTGACGTGAGTTTGCGAGCCAACAATATCATATTTGTAAAGTATATGATCAAAGCTTAAGGAGGCATTAAATTTGACGACCTTTGGGTCAAGTGTTTTTTTAAATCGGCCGCCCCAGGTTTTATGACTCATCATTTCCTCCATTGTGAACCATGCCGTAGACCTTGGCAGACAGCGAAAAAAGATTGATAAAGCCTTCAGCATCCTGTTGATTGTAAATGCCATTGTCTTCTTCAAAGGTAGCGAGGGCCGGATTATGTAAACTAAAAGGCGAGTGCATTCCGCAAGGGATTATATTGCCTTTAAACAGTTTTAATTTAACCGTGCCGCTAATGTGTTGCTGAGTTACTTCGATTAAGGCATCTAAAGCTTCTTTTGCTTGCGAAAACCATCGCCCTTCATAAACTAGATTGGCATAAGTTTGTTGCAGGGATTGTTTGAGATGAAGCGTTGCTCTATCAAGGCAAAGACTTTCCAGCATCTGATGTGCTTTATAGAGTACTGTTGCTGCTGGCGCTTCATAAACCCCTCTGATTTTCATACCGACTAAACGATTTTCAACGATATCGGCAACCCCAATACCATGTTCTCCTGCTTTTTGATTGAGAGTAGTCAGCAGTTCAACCGGATTCATCGCTAAATTATTCAAGGCGATAGGAACTCCTTTTTTGAATTCGATGCTAATTAATTCTGAGTAATCTGGGGTTTGTTTAAGGGAATTAGTCATTAACAATAAACCATCAGGTTGTTCCTGACCTGGATCTTCCAAGACTCCGCCTTCATGGGAAATGTACCAGATGTTATGGTCACGCGAATAAGGCGATTTAGGCGTTACAGGCACATCGATGCCGTGGGCTTTCGCATAATCAATCGCTTCCTGTCTGGATTTAATCTCCCAGGTTCGCCAGGGAGCAATAATCTTAAGTTGGGGTGCCAAGGCCTTGACTGTGTATTCAAAACGAACCTGATCATTACCTTTGCCGGTAGCGCCATGGGCAATAGCTTCAGCGCCTTCCTTAAGCGCAATTTCGACGAGCTTTTGGGCAATCAGAGGTCTTGAAATGGTTCCCAAAACATATTGATTCTCATATAGAGCGCCTGCTTTAACCAATTGCCAAAGATAAGCACTGATAAATTCATCCTGTACATTAACCACATAAGCTTTGCTGGCGCCGCTTTGGAGCGCTTTTTCTTTTATTGCGTCTAAATCTTCGTTTTGGCCTAGATCACAGATGACTGCAATAATTTCAGCTTGCTGATGATTTTCTTTAAGCCAGGGAATCATTACCGAAGTATCGAGTCCGCCAGAATAGGCTAAGGCAATCTTTTTAATGGGGTCGGTCATGATATTACTCCGCTGATTATATTCAAAATATGGATGTATTCTGCTTTTTTCTTGTTGATAATGATTTTAAATCCATTTTGTATTCATTTTTCCGACTGTATCTTTTTAATCTTGTGTTGTCAATCATAAGTGGATATAATTCTACAAAAATGATTTTGTATTCATGATGAAGAGGTCTTATGTCAAATGATAAAGTTCTGGACGGACTTATTTTATCTATTGTGCAAACTCAGGAAATTCCCGAGCAGATTGATTTGCAGATGAGGTTGCAAGAAAGAGGTTATGAAATTCCCCAGGCCACGCTTTCACGGCGTTTAAAGAAACTGAAAATTGCCAAAGTCGCAGGTATTTATCGGCTGGTTGATTTTAATATGCCAAATTTGCCTTTCGTACTTAACATTCAAATTTCGGATTCAGGATTAATCGTTTTGCATACCCATCCAGGCTCCACTCCGAGTCTTGCATCTTTTATCGATCGAAAATACGTTTCTTTTTCTCAGCCCTTTGCTGCTAATTCAAATATTTTAGGTACTATTGCCGGTGATGACACTATCCTTCTGATTATTAATTCGAATCTAAATTTGGCTGCGGTTTTAAAATTATTGGAAGACGAATTTCCCTATCTAAAAATTCCTAAATAATGCTTTGCACAGTACCAAAATAACTTTAAACCCTCCCAAGTCATCCGGTATGATTAAAAATTTTGTCATTCCCGCCTTTGCGGTAATGACAAATACCCTATAACCTATTCTTTTATTATCCTAAGATATTGTCTAAAAATAGGAGGGATACATCAGGGGAGAAGGGAGGGATACTGTTGAACCTCGATTGCCCATTTTAGTAAGAGACTTATTCGCGTAAACCTACACCCTTTTTTAATAAAATCATGTTTAAGACAGTTAATAGAGTCAAGGTGACACAAATAATGATCATTGAGTCCAACATGTTTACTTCTTGATGGCCAATCATCGCATGTCGCAGGGCATTGACCATATAAAGTATTGGATTAAAATGTGAAACATGTTGCCAAAAAGGCGTGAGCATAGAGGTAGCGTAGAAAACACCGCCCAAATAAGTAAGAGGAGCGAGAACAAAGGTTGGGATAATCATCACATCATCAAAATTGCGAGCAAGCATCGCATTAGTGAAACCAGCCATTGCGAAGATTGCAGCAACCAGGAACACAACCACTAAAGTCATCGCCACATTATGGACTTCCATCTTCACAAAAAAACAAGACACGATAAATACCAGGACTGCCACAATTAACCCGCGGATAACACCACCTAATACATAGCCCAGTAATAGCAAGCTTTCGTGCATCGGGCTAATTAATATTTCTTCGATGCTTTTTTGGAAGCGAACAGAGAATAAAGAGGATGAAACATTAGCGTAGGAATTGGTAATTACCGACATCATAATCAACCCCGGGGCAATAAACAGGGTGTAATCTACCCCATCAATCATGCCTATTCGCTGCCCCATTAAAGATCCAAAAATTAAAAAATACAGGGTGGTAGTAATTACGGGAGGTAGGAAGACTTGAGAGGCAATACGAAACATCCTTACCATTTCACGTCTTATGATGGTGTAAAGAGCGACAGTCTGTTGTTTAATTGCCATGGTTAATAAGATCCAGAAAAAGTTCTTCCAAGCGATTCGTTTTATTGCGCACGCTTTGAATACAAAGTCCATGCTCAGTTAAAACTCTAAACACTTCATTTAATGACCATTTATTATCCACTCTTAGTTCAAAGGAATTAGAATCAATCAGGTCTGCTTTGAAGGGTGTAAGGTCCGGTAATTCAGAAATGGGTTTGTCCGTATTAAATACAAGTGTTTGATAACGCAAGGTTTTAAGAAGTTTTTTCATTGAGGTATTTTCAACAAAGAGGCCCTGATCAATGATGGCAATATTTTTACAAAGCTGCTCTGCTTCCTCAAGGTAATGCGTCGTTAAAATAATAGTTGTTCCCTGCCTGTTCGTTTCGGTTAAAAAATCCCACATGGAGCGGCGAATTTCTATATCCACACCAGCAGTAGGCTCATCGAGAATCAATATCTTGGGTTGATGAATTAAGCCGCGCGCGATCATAAGACGGCGTTTCATACCGCCGGACAAAGAACGCACAATGGCTTTTCTTTTTTTCCATAAACCCATTTGATCCAATAAATTATCTGCTCTGCTGCTGGCTTCTTTTCGTGCAATGCCGTAGTAGCCAGCTTGATTAATGAGAACCTGCTCGCAGGTTTCAAAAATACTAAGATTTATCTCTTGAGGAACCAGGCCAATGCAAGATTTGGCTAGCTCAGGATTTGTATCGAGATCATAGCCATTGATAATGATACTGCCCGAGGTTTTGTTAATCAGGGTAGTAATTAAGCCAATTGTGGTCGATTTTCCTGCACCATTAGCGCCGAGAAGAGCGAAAAAGTCACCAGATTTAACAGTCAGATCAATACCTTTTAGCGCTTCGACACCGTTGCTGTAGGTTTTTCGCAACTGCTTGATTTCCAAGGCGTACATACGATTTATTCTGGGAAAAACGCCGATTATACACTTATAACCTGAGTTTTGGATAAGAAACCTGACATTATTTCCGAGGTCTTACACTAGGTGAACGTGTTTTCATCCAGCCGGCAATGCTGTAACGAGTTTCCCGGGTTATACAGACTTCGTGGGGGAGATCAGAGCTAAAACAAATGAAACGGTTTGCTTCTGGCAGCACAGTAGTAAGAAGTTGCTTGTCACTGTTATATAGTTTTAATTGCCCTGCAAAGGTTTCCTGCCAATTTTTGTTTAAGTAATAAACGCAGGATATTCGGCGGTCCTGGGTAGTAATGAATTGATCAACATGAATTTTGTAAAAGGAACCGGGCTGGTAAATGGAGAAATGGCTTTCAAAATCAACCAGACCTAAAAAAAGGCTTTGATTAAGCGTCATGGCGAGGGCGCGTACTTTTAGAAAATAAACATTGAGCGCCTCGTTTGCTGTTTCCTCCTCCAACCAGCAGATTTTATCGTTTCTAATATCAGAATGCTGAGCTTTGTTTAACTGATTCCCTATTTTAGCTGCTTTGAAATGGCCTTTTGAATCCATAAGTTCAGCGGTTTCTCTAAGCTTCTGGTAAGTAGTTTGTTCAAGAAAATTATCAATAATATAAAATCCATTACTATAGATCTGATCAGCTACTTCTTGGGTCATCGCAAGTTTCCTGCCTAAAGCTCTGTTTTAATAGATCGCCATTGTGGTAAAAATTCATCCATAAAAGCATAAAAACGTTTATTATGACTGGCTTCCAGAATATGCACCATTTCATGCACCAGGACATATTCCAGACAGGCTAAGGGTTTTTTAATCAAATTTAAATTGAGCCAAATGCGTTTTTTGCCAGGATTGCAGGAACCCCATCGTGTTTTCATTACTTTAATGCCCCAGCTGGTTACTGATACGCCAATAATTGGCTCCCATTTGGCAATGAGTGCGGGTATCTGCTCTTTCATGCGTTGTCTGTACCAATTTTCCAGCACTCTTTCTCTTTCTGCGAGGGGCAAATCGGGTTTTATAAAATAATGCATGGTGTTGTCTTCGAGAATAACCTGCATAGGCTTTATGACTTGATGGATAAGCAAAGCGTAACTTTTTCCCATAAAATAATGCTGTTCGCCGGACTCGTAATTAGCTAGAGGGACGGCCTGAGTTATTAAGCGAGCACGTTGCTTATGAATCCAATCTCGTTTGGCCTCCAGCTGTTGTTTAATCAAATCCAGACGTAGTTTAAGCGGTGCGCTAATAGCTACTCTTCCATCAGGAGAATAAATTCGCAGTGTCATGTTTTTAATTGGTTTTCTTAGAATCTCAATAACAATTCCATCAAGTTCCAACTGGCTTCTAGTCATATCAAGGCACAAAAAGAGAACATCGTTGATTATTATAACGAGAAATGAGCTTCTTCTAAACAATTTCTTTCCTTCCCCCGCTCAGAATGGGGAGACAATTCCTGAAGGGCGGATGAGGTGATGCTAGTCTGTATTAATGATCTAAAAACGTTTATCAGGAACACAGGGGCTATCGATATACTCCCCATTAATTTTTAAAACCATGTTTACGCTTCTTCTGTGATAGCGAGACAGTATTTCGTATTGTCGCTGAGTGATGTAACCATAGGAGTTGCCGCAATAGACTAAGGCCCGGGCGCCCTTGGAACTGCTAGGTTTGATAGGTATATCACAATCCCAACGAAATCGGGTTAAATCACAGTTTGCATGGGTCAAGCATAAAGGAAAAATAAGTAAAAGAGCTGTCAGAACTAGTTTTTTCATTGATTAACACCTCGCGCTGGTATTTAAATTGTTATCGAGCGGGGCTAGAAATCCTTTAATTAAAAAATCTTCTAAAGAAGACTCAATCATACTTTTTTTTAACTATTCTTAATTAAGAGAAGTGTAGAAAGGAAAGGAAATGGTTAAATTCGCTCATAAAGGTTTTTCGAGTTCCTATGAAATTAAAAAGCTAAGCGATCAACTTTATGCCGCAGAGGGTGAAGTGTATAGAGCTGATGAATCGCCTTCAACAGCTATAAAATTCCATACAGAACAAATTACACAACAAAAAGCTCAGGAAGATATTATAAATTTAATTGAACGATATGTTGATTTTGAATGGGACCAAAGCCTTAAGAAAGAATAACTAGCCCAGAATTTTTTTAAGCAAAAGAATAAGAGGGTAAGTGGTTTTTTACGTATTTTTTACTTTCAATAGTGCTACCTTGCACAAAATGGTTTTCAGGTGCTGGTGTAAAGAAAAAATTAATTCCAGAACCTATTTTCCAATTCTATTTAAGATTGACTATAATTGAATGTAGATTAGAAAACCAAGGATTTGTAAATGGATTGTCACCCTGATATCAAAGATCTGACAGCTTCAAAAATTCTGGAACTTGATTCAAAATATCATGAATTTATGAAAGATTATATTAAAATAGAAATTAAAAACAAAAAAGAATTATGTAAAAAAATTATTATTGTAGATGGTGAATGGCGCTTAAAAAATACTAATTTTAATCAATAAAAATTAAGTTGAAAAAGTATTTTTTATAGTTTTTATCTAAGATCTGCCCTAAATCTTTGTGCCGGACAATTTTTTAAAAAACAGTCTCCTCTGAGACAAATAGTATACAAGTTGATATTTGATTAAACGATTTTATGCTTATTCTGTAATTGGTAAGTAAATCTCTCAGGTAATCGAGGCCTAATCGAAAAAAGCTATTTTTAGGTCTTTTTTGGTTACGTAATTTTTTAAGTGGAATAGGCTTAATGGAGGCTTTCCATTCACCGATTCGATGTGCCCAAACGAAGCCTAAAGCGAGTAAAACCAAGAGTTTTTCGATACGTTTAGGCTCAATAATCCGAGTATCTTCAAAGCGCCAACCCTTTGTTTTTAGTGCAGCAAAAAGGGTTTCTATTTCCCATCGGCGCAAATAGCAGGCAATCGCATTTTTTGGGTGTTGATTGGTTACAATAATCATCAGGTCTTCACGGGAATTTTTGCTTCCTGCCAAATAAAGAGATTGGCCAAAGACATGAACGTTCATACCAAATACTTGTTGCTGATACGGCGCTAAATGATTAAATAATTGAGCGGAAGTT
The DNA here is from genome assembly GCA_013812775.1 of Tatlockia sp. Classification (GTDB taxonomy): domain Bacteria; phylum Pseudomonadota; class Gammaproteobacteria; order Legionellales; family Legionellaceae; genus Tatlockia. Next base: position 11,043 of record JACCSX010000231.1, read on the forward strand.
TTAAATTTTTTCCTGCCAATGCAAACGTCCACATTCCCTTTTATGCGTAAATAAAAGGGAATATTCTCCGCAACAAGCCAAGTTATGAGCGCTTTGTTAGGGAACTCTCTGTCACCGAGTATTCCCTGGATTGATTCTTTACCAAAGGTATTAATAAATCGTGATAATAATTCGATTTGCTCTTTGGCTGTAGTGGACCCTGCTTTTTTTAGCAGTCGCCAAAATAAAGGAATCGCTATCCCTTCATAACAAATTGACAACATAAACACATTGATTTTAGCTTTTCCCCAGTACCAATTGGTTCTATCAATAGCTAAATAAACTTTATGATTTTTATTAAAAAATAAAGAATAAATCCAGCGGGCAATCCAGGTAAAATCTAACTCAAATTTTGCAAAAAATCGGTAGACTCTTTTATAACGCGAATCAATGCTTGCTTTTTTCCCATCCATCGCAACGGCAATTTCACTTAAATTGACCGTTCGAACGATAAATAATGCTAATAACATTTGCGCAAAACAGTCTATTCTTGACTTGTGCCAATTTAATTGCTGACTTAAAATCCCACTTAACTCGCTGATATACGTCATATACGCTCCTTTTTGGTCGAAGCTGAGTATATAAAATACATTGTAAATCAGCGAGTTATTTCTAGTTGCACCCCTTTTTATTTCTTTTTTGTCCGGCACAAAG
>JACCSX010000151.1 GCA_013812775.1 Tatlockia sp.
AGTTTATACCGTGTCCTCGCCTATGCCACAAGAAAAAATAATATAAATTTTAATGAAATAGAAGCAATGGTAGCACTTGCTCACTCGCTTAACCTGCGTTTTGAAACTGACCCTCATTTACAAAACAAGGTATTACTTGACGGTTTTAATGTATTTGAAGATCTAAGATTAGAGCAATGCGGACAAGACGCTTCAAAAATTGCTGTTATACCTGAAATCCGTGAGGCATTACTTGCTCGCCAGCGTGCTTTTGCCGTTGCTCCTGGATTAGTTACTGATGGCCGTGATATGGGTACAGTGGTCTTTCCAAAGGCAGATTTAAAGGTATTTTTGTTCGCCACAGAAGAAGAAAGAGCTTCACGACGATATTTTCAGTTGAAAGAGAAGGGAATTAGTGCTAGCCTCGCCGAAGTTGTTGATGAATTGGCTAAACGTGATGCAAGAGACACAGCACGCTTGCATGCGCCATTAAAGCCCGCAGAGGATGCGGTGTTGATTGACACAACTGGCTTAACCGTTGTACAGGTGTTTGAAAATGTATTAAAATTAACGGATGGACATTTGTTCAGTAGTTAAGCGGAGCCCGCCTAGGTTTACATCCATGAATTTTTATATCTATAAATTTCATCGAGTTTCTTGGAAAGGTATTTTTGGGGGAAGGTAAGTGGATTTTATACTTCCATATTTTTACTAAAGAGTTTAATAACATGTCTGAAAGTTTCAAAGAATTATTTGAGCAAAGTATCATTGGCGCACAGTTTTATCCCGGTGCAATCATTAATGCGAAAGTTATAGGTATTGATGATGATTTTATAACCCTGAATGCTGGTTTAAAATCCGAGGGAATAGTTGCTATTGAAGAATTCCATGATAAAAATGGTGAGTTAGAAGTTCATCTTGGCGATACAGTTGAAGTAGCACTCGACTCCGTTGAAGACGGTTCTGGTGAAACAATATTATCAAGAGAAAAAGCCAAGCGTCAGGAAGCATGGCGTAAACTATCTAAGAGCCATGAAAGCAATGAAACTGTAACAGGTTTAATTTCAGGTAAAGTCAAAGGTGGCTTCACTGTCGAAATCGGTACCATCCGTGCGTTTTTGCCTGGTTCTTTGGTCGACGTCAGACCAGTTCGCGATCCCTCTTACCTCGAAGGTAAAGAGCTGGAATTCAAAGTTATTAAAATGGATCTAAAACGAAACAACATCGTTGTTTCACGTCGTGCTGTTGTTGAAGAAGAGAGCAGTGCAGACCGACAAGCCTTACTTGATTCCCTGCATGAAGGGCAAGTACTCAATGGTATTGTCAAAAATCTAACAGATTATGGTGCATTTATTGATTTAGGTGGCATCGACGGTTTGCTTCACATTACCGATATTTCCTGGAAGCGTGTAAAACATCCAAGTGAATTATTGACAGTTGGACAAGACGTTAAAGTCAAAGTATTAAGTTTTGATAGCGAACGTAATCGCGTTTCCTTAGGCATGAAGCAGTTGGGCAATGATCCTTGGGTTGACCTCGTTGAACGTTATCCTGTCAATAAAAAATTACAAGGTAAAGTCACTAACATAACCGACTACGGTTGTTTTGTGGAAATTGAAGAGGGTGTTGAAGGTTTAGTTCATATGTCTGAAATGGATTGGACTAATAAGAATGTACACCCAAGCAAAGTAGTATCCATGGGTGATTTGGTTGATGTAATGGTTCTTGAAATAGATGAAGATCGTCGCCGTATATCACTTGGAATGAAGCAATGCGTTGGTAATCCTTGGCATCAATTCTCCCAATCACACGCTAAAAATCAGAAAGTTAAAGGTAAAATTCGCTCAATTACTGATTTCGGAATTTTTATTGGTTTAGATGGCGAGATCGATGGATTAGTTCACCTCTCTGATATTTCCTGGAATGTTCCTGGTGAAGAAGCTGTTAAGCAATTCAAAAAGGGTCAGGAATTGGAAGCTGTCATTCTGGCGATTGACGCAGAACGTGAGAGAATCTCTTTAGGTCTTAAGCAACTTGAAGGTGATAATTTTACTAGCTACGTTGAAGAATATAGCAAAGGTTCCGTGGTCAAAGGTAAGGTCTCTGCAGTAGACGCGAAGACTGTAACTGTTGATTTGGCTCCGGATGTTGTCGGAACAATTCGTGCTAACGAATTGTCTGAAGACAAAGTTGATGATGCCTCTACCTTCTTTAAAGAAGGCGATGAAGTCGAAGCTAAAATTATCAATCTTGATAAAAAGAATCGTACTATCGCACTTTCTATTAAAGCGAAAGATGCACAGGATCAAGCTGATGCGATTAAGAAATATTCCCGTAGTGGCGATGTTTCTGCAACAACTTTAGGTGATTTACTAAAAGAAAAAATGGCAAATAAAGAGGCCGATTAACCCCTTGATGTCAGAGAAAAAGCGTAGGAAACTACGCTTTTTTTTTGATTTTTCCTTTGCATGAACGACGTCATGAGGAGCAGCAAGGGATCGAGGACTTATACATCCATCGCTGCGCAAGGAATGAGGTGGGAGTTGGCAGAGGATTTATCAAGATTCAAGAGTGCATGAAGCGCTCTGATCGATGATTACGGTAGGCAGTCGACTGTTATCAATACGGTCAGGGCACTTACATAAGCGTTGCAAGAATATGATTCAAGCTCAGAGGTGGACACCATGCGTCTATTAATGCTGTTAATTTATTTAATATTAATTTTGTTGGGTGTAAGTTTTGCAGCTTTAAATGCAGCTTCAGTTGAGGTTAATTTATACTTTAAAACTATGAGCATGCCGATATCGGTTTTGATGACAATCATGCTGGGTGTTGGACTTTTGATTGGTTTTTTATTATTTCTATATCGCTATTGGCGACTTAAAGTTAATTATCTAAAACTAAGAAACCAGTTTAAATTAACTGAAAAAGAAATAAAAAATTTAAGGGCAATACCTTTAAAAGATCAGCATTAACATAATTGACCTTCATTAATTCAGAATTTATTATTGAGGGCTGCTTATCGAACCATTCATGAGCGCTTGAAGCCTAGAGGTTTTTTCCCGAGCCGCGGAATTTCAGAAAAAACTGATTAGACTAATCATTAGCTTCAAGTAATATGGATATCTAAGAAATGGAGAGTTTAATGATTAACTTATGGCCGCTACTGTTGCCTGCCGCGGCCTGGTCTGGTTGGTGGGTTGCAAGCCGTAATTACTATGGCAAAGAAAAGCGCTTGGATAATCGTTTATCTCGTGAATACGTTGTGGGTTTGAATTATCTTTTAAATGAACAGGCCGACAAGGCAGTCGATGTATTTATTAAATTATTAGAAGTAGATAGCGAAACAGTAGAAACCCATTTAGCTCTTGGCTCCTTATTTCGTCGTCGCGGCGAGGTTGATAGAGCAATAAGAATTCATCAAAATTTGATAGCAAGGCCGCAATTAAGTTTGCACGATCGAAAAGAAGCATTGATGGCCCTAGGCCAGGACTATATGAGTGCCGGTGTATTTGACAGGGCGGAACGAATATTTCTGGAAGTTGTAGAGCTTGGTGGTAGTCGCGAAACCTCAAGTTTACATGGTTTGCTAGCTATTTATCAGCAAGAGAAAGCATGGGAAAAAGCCTTGGATGTCACCAAAATGCTTGAGTTATCAGCCGGCCAAAGCATGCATATTCAGGCCGCTCATTACCATTGTGAGATAGCGAATCAGGCCATAAAAAATAATGCTTTTGAGAAAGCACAAAATGCAGCTAAACAAGCCTTATTGGTAGACAAAATGTCAGTACGCGCAAGTCTAATTCAAGCATCTTTGGACATGCAAAACGGACGATATAAACAAGCTGTACGTTCATTAAAACGGGTCCCGCAACAAGATCCGGAGTTTATTGGCGAAATTATAGAACCCCTGGTTATTTGCTATCGTGAAATGAATGCGATGAATGAATGCATTGAATTTTTACAACAAACTTTGACTGACCATCCACGAGCATCCACAATTTTTGTCATTGCTGAATTTTTACGTCGTGAAAAAAATATGGATGAGGCTATTGATTTTGTATCAGAAAAACTTGGAACCTATCCTTCAATACGAGGATTAAATCGCTTGATTTTTTGGCATCTTGAAACAGCTACTGGCAAAATACGCATTAAATTACAGATGTTATATGACATTACGTCTAAATTTTTGATCAATAAACCAGTTTACCGCTGTGGACAGTGTGGTTTTGGTGGCAAACATTTGCATTGGCATTGCCCAAGTTGTAAACAGTGGGGTAGAATGAAGCCAGTTCATGGGCTTGAAGGGGATTAGTAAAAGACTAACCCCAAAAGAAAGATTAAACAGATTAACTGAACCTGCAGTAGTTTTTTTAGTGATAAATCACCGAAATTAATAAGGGATCTTGCTGCTGCCTAACTTAATATTGAGAAAATTATGCAATTTATTGATCTTAAAAAACAATACAAATTAATTGAAACAGAGGTTTTAAGTAGTATTCAAACAGTATTGGAACATGGCCAATACATTATGGGTCCTGAAATAATAAAGCTTGAACGCCAATTGGCAGAATTTTTGGGCGTGAGACATGCAATAGTTAATTCAAGCGGTACAGATGCTCTTCTGATGTCTTTATTAGCGCTTGATATTAAGCCCGGCGATGAAATTATCACCAGCCCCTTTAGTTTTTTTGCCTCCGCAGAAGTTATTGTACTCTGTCAAGCCAAGCCCGTATTTGTTGATATCGACCCCGTAACTTATAACATCGATGCTACAAAAATCGCGGCTTCTATAACCCCGAATACAAAAGCTATCATGCCAGTAGGCCTCTTTGGCCAATGTGCTGATATGGTTATGATTAACCAAATTGCTAAACAATATGGCTTACCAGTTATTGAAGATGCTGCCCAAAGTTTTGGCGCCACCTATAACGGGATTTATTCTTGTGCTTTATCAACTATTGGTTGTACCAGCTTCTTCCCCTCAAAGCCTTTGGGTGGTTATGGTGATTCGGGTGCTTGCTTTACTGACGATGATATTCTTGCCGAAAAAATAATTGAAATACGGAACCATGGACAAAATGCAAGATATAGTCATAGTCGCATAGGCATTAATGGTCGTATGGATACTATCCAGGCTGCAATTTTACTTGAAAAAATGAAATTATTTCCTGATGAAATTCTAATGCGCCAAAAAGTTGCTAAACGCTATGACGATTTGCTTGCTGGGTTGGTAATCACGCCGGGAGTTATGCCAGGAAATAAGAGTATTTATGCTCAATACACCATCGAAGTACCTAATCGTAATTATTTTCAGAAGGAGATGCAGGAACTTGGTATTCCTACGGCAGTACATTACCCAATTGCCATGCATGAACAACAAGCACTAAGGTATCTTGGTTATAAGGCAGGTGATTTTCCTCATGCTGAGAAAGCAAGTAAGCATGTAGTAAGTTTGCCGATGCATCCATATATGGGTTTCGATGAACAACAGAAAGTTGCTGATGCTGTGAAAAAATGTCTTAGCACTGAAATGGCTGCGATACAGTGAATCTAAAATTAATCGTTGCGCTCGATTTTGCAAATCAGGATGAAGCCTTAGCACTTATCGATCAATTAGATCCAAAGCAATGTGCCCTTAAAGTCGGTAGCGAAATGTTTAGCTTATTTGGCAGAGATTTTGTACGTCGATTGACTACAAGAGGATTTAAGGTCTTTCTTGATTTAAAGTTCCATGATATCCCAAATACGGTTGCACAGGCTTGCTGTGCTTGTGCAGAATTGGATGTGTGGATGATTAATGTGCAGGCATCCGGTGGTCTGGCTATGATGCAGGCAGCACGCAAGGCTTTGGAACCCTTTGGAGCTACACGTCCTCTATTGATTGCCGTAACCTTGTTAACGTCTATGGGCGCCGAAGATTTACCGGCAATAGGTATAAACTGCTCTGTTGAAGAGCAGGTGAACAGACTTGCTAAATTGGCTTCTGCAGCCGGACTTGATGGAGTAGTATGTTCTGCTTTTGAAGTTCCCATGATCAAAAAATCATGTGGGAACTCCTTTTTGACAGTAACACCCGGAATCAGACTATTAAACGATAAAAAAGATGATCAGACCCGTGTAATGACACCCATTCAAGCTCTGGAGCTTGGTAGCGATTTTTTAGTAGTAGGGCGCTCCATTACAGCAGCACCGGCACCAGCCAAAATTGTAGAAGATATTCTTGCACTGACTAAAATCTAAACCAGCCAGACTATTTTAATAGGGACAAATTACTTATACTATCCAACCTTGATTATTAAAATAAATTCCTCATGTCAAAGCCCCTAACCCATTATTATTTACAAACAATGGGTATCGATCATTGGATAGTTCGCAAGGTTAATCCTCCTTCTAATAATTCTTTAGCAAAACTGGAGCAAGAGGTTGCCTCTTGCATACGTTGTCCTCTTCATAAAACCCGCAGCCAAACTGTTTTTTCGCGCGGCAATAGTCAGGCTAAATTAATGATTATTGGAGAGGCTCCAGGATTTTATGAGGATAAGCAAGGTTTACCCTTTGTGGGTAAGGCTGGGAATTTACTCAATCAGATGCTGAAATCTATCGGTTTGGAGGAAGCTGACGTATATATTGCTAACGTTATAAAATGCAGACCACCCAATAACCGTGATCCAGCGACTGAGGAAATCAGTCAATGCAGTGGATATTTAGCCCAACAAATTGATTTAATTGCTCCGGAGTTAATTCTTGCACTTGGCCGTTTTGCTGGACAATTTTTGCTTAACAAGCCACTTCCTTTAAATAAGCTGCGCAAAAATATTCATCAATATCGTAATATACCATTTATAGTCAGCTATCATCCTGCCTATTTATTGCGCAAACCAATTGATAAGAAGATTGCTTACACCGATTTATTGGATGTCAAAAAATTTCTAATGGATAAATCGTGCTAAAGAATTGCGGTCTTAGTTTACTTGAATTAGTGGCTGGATTAGTAATTCTATCTATTCTTTTCTTCTTTTGCCTACCACTAGGCCTTTCAATATATCGAAACAATCAGGTTGAAATCATAAAGAATGAAATTTCTGCTGCTGTCCAATTTGCAAGAACAACGGCAGCATTACGAGGTTTACCCTTGATTTTGACGCCCTTGCCCCAAAGTAGCGATTGGTCAGCTGGTATGATTTTATTTGTTGATAATGAGAGGCATCAATATTCAGAAAAAACAGAGCTAATTCACCAATGGCAATGGAACTATCAGGGGATTCGCATAAATTGGCAGGGATTGTATTCCAAAAACTATTTGTTATTTGCAGCCGAACAGAAACATGCTGCTGCAAGCGGTCATTTTATTATTCAACATGTTCAGGGAAAAAGTTTAAAAATAACGCTAAATCGCTTGGGTCGGGTTAGAGCTGCACAGCCTTTTAGCTAAGGAGGAGCTCACTTCCTTCTTGGAGGAGAAGGGATAATCCTTAGGTCAGAACTGTGGCCAGCTTCTAATTAGGGCTTTCAAATTCCAAATGATATAATAGAAGATAATGTTTTAAAGCCCCTTTATTGTTGTTAAAAATTATGATCATTCAATTTGATAAACTGTTAAAGATCAATCATTCTCCTCCAGAGAAATTAAAATCCTGGCTAAATCATAATTCATCGTTAACAGAAAAGCTCAAAACTCTAAGTGGTGAGGCTGAACTTCAGGTACTAAAACAATCCTGGACCTTGCCCAATTGGTGGGATAAATTTACGCTGGGATTAGCAGCTTTGCCAGTTATTCACCGCGATATCCTTATGCACTCCTGCAAAATTCCTTGCTGGTTCGCCCGTACTATTATTCCAAATGATTCCTATCAGGCAAACCGCTCATTCTTTGACAGGTTAGAACAGGAGTCTTTGGGTTCTATTGTGTTTAATGAGCCAAACATTAAACGGATAGTTCTACATCACTATGCGATTGATGAATTTTGTTTAGAATATTATTGGCTGCCAGTTGCTCTGCAGCAATCTACAATTCCATTTTGGACACGGTTTTCTATTTTTAGTTTTCCTGATGGGACTTGTTTTTGTCTTGTAGAAATTCTACTTCCTGGTTTGATGAGCGTTGTTAAATAAAATGAAAGCCTATTTAAGATTAATGCGTTTTCATAAGCCTGTAGGTATTCTGCTATTATGGTTTCCTACTGCCTGGGCTTTATGGCTGTCTAACGAGGGAAGGCCGCCTTTAAGACTGGTAATTCTGTTCTTGGTTGGCACTATTGTAATGCGCGCAGCCGGTTGTGTTATCAATGACATTGCTGACAGGCATGTAGACTTGCACGTAGAACGAACTCGACAGCGCCCCTTGGTTGCCGGTGATATTGGCCTTATCGAGGCATTGCTCTTAGTGCTTGTTTTATTATTTTTTGCTTTGTTAGTTTTAATCCAATTACCGCCCCAATGTTTTTATTATGCTCTGGTAGCTTTGTTTATTACCGTGTTGTACCCTTTTTGTAAGCGTTTTATTCAAGGACCACAGTTTGTTTTAGGGCTAGCCTTTTCTATGGGAATTCCTATGGCTTATACGGCCTCCAATCTCTCTTTTAATAAAGAAATGGTTTGCCTGTTTATAATCAATTTTTTCTGGATACTTGCTTATGACACTCAATATGCAATGGTTGACCGTGATGATGACTTAAGGATTGGGGTAAAATCAACAGCAATTTTATTTGCCAATTTTGATAGAGTTTTTATTGCTTGTTTTCAGATTTTTTTTCACCTGCTTTGGTTGATTTTAGCCTTTGAGATGCATTTTTCCGCAGCATTTTATAGCTTTTGGTTTGCTGCAGTTTTTCTCTTATTTTACCAACAAAAATGCCTTGCAAGACGCGTAAGGGAAAGTTATTTACAAGCCTTTTCTTCTAATGCATGGTACGGCCTGATAATGTGGTTAGCACTCATAGTCGCTTAAAATTAATTCAGATTAGAACTCTAAAGATCAAATTTTTAATTAAATGGAATAAGATTCCTAACTGCTTGTGAATCTAAAAAAGTCTATGATATATTTGGATTTTTCTTCCAGACGACTACCAATGACATCCCAATTTATTTCACATAAACAATTAAAATCTGACGCCTTTGGTTCTATAGAACAAGGTTTTTTTTTAACAGAAAATGGTCTTTCAATTCCTGCAATTAAGAGAAATTATAGTAAACATAAATTCCTTAGACCCCTGGCTCTTTATTTAGCGAATAAAGAAAAAAAAGCCTTAACTATTTTAGCAAAAGCCAAACATCCCTCCTTACCGAAATTATTAAATCTAACAAAAGATTATCATATCCGATCCTTTATTCCCGGTGAGTCTATGCATCGCTGCCCTGAAAAACTCAGTCCTGAATACTTCAAACGTTCAAAACAATTACTCTTAACAATGCGGCGCCACGGCGTTACCAATAATGACTTGGCAAAGGAAGCAAATTGGTTAATTACTGAGGATGGCCTACCAGCCGTCACTGATTTTCAACTAGCTCTTTCTTTTAAAAAAAATAATAAAATTTTACGTATCTTTGCGCACGAAGACTTACGCCATTTATTAAAACATAAAAAAAAATACCTTTCGGTCAACGCAAAAGAAATGCAAATATTGAATAACAAAACTTTAATGTCGAAGATTTATAAAAATACATTTAAAAGAATGTATTTGATCATCACGCGAAAGATTTTGGGATGGAAGGATCGAATTGGTCCAGAAGAACGAAATATCTAATCGACGGATGCTTCAAAAGAGACCATCATTCACAAGTATTGAACTAATTGTCTATAAGAATCCTAAAATAATTAGAGGGTCGGAGTGATCTGGCACGTTCAACTCGCTCCGACCCTCAATATGGTTCATTTTCATTGTAACTCCCCACGTCATCCCGAGCGAAGCGAGGGATCTCCCTGCAGTGGGCACAATCTCTAACATAACGATCGATATAAATCATCCCACTCAGGATTCAATGTATTAATCAGATCTTGCTTCAT
>JACCSX010000257.1 GCA_013812775.1 Tatlockia sp.
TGAAGCCGATTCATCAACCCATTCAATAAACATACGCCTGACCTGGGTTCACTAAACGTTGTAGATAAGGCATCAGATCCGTTGCTACTAAACCACGCTCTCCGAGCGCTTTTGCCGCAGCATCACCGGCATTGGCATGTAACCAAGTGCCCAATTTAGCGGCATCAGCCAGTAATAATCCTTGCGCAACCAGGCCAGCGATTACACCGCTTAGGGCATCACCCATCCCGGCCGATGCCATTCCGGGATTACCGACATTACAGAGATAAATCTCGGAATCAGTTGCAACCAAGGTACCCGCACCTTTTAAAATGATATTTCCACCATAGAGATCTTGCAAACGACTAACAGCCTTATAACGATCATTTTGAATCTCTAGCGTAGTGCAATTTAATAAAGAAGCTGCTTCGCCAGGATGCGGAGTCAGAATCCAGTTATCATCCTGCTGCGGATTTTGAGCAAGCAGGCCTAAGGCTGAAGCATCAATGATCATTGGTAATTGCGAAGCCAAAGTTAATGCAAACAAGGCTTTTGCCCATTCATCAATACCAAGCCCGGGGCCAATGACACAAACTGTTGCTTTGTCAATCAGTACTGACAACTCTTGTACTTCGTCAATGCCATAAATCATTGCTTCAGGTAGGGAAGGTAAAACTTGATTAGCATACTCGGGCCTTGTGGCAATTGTCACAATTCCAGCCCCAACACGAAAAGCGGCATTCGCTGCCATAAAAACAGAACCTGGCATGCCATAACCACCGCCAATTATCAGCACATGGCCAAATAGTCCTTTGTGCGAATTTTTCAAGCGTCGAGGCAGCAGAGTTTTATTTAAATGTTCATCTAGAAGATAAGCAGCTGGCTCTATAGTTGCTAAACATTTTTCAAGTTGCAAATTATGACAAATTATTTTGCCGCAATGATCAGGGCCATCCAGGGTCATTAATCCAAGTTTATAGCCAATAAAAGTCACTGTATTAGTAGCAACGACAGAAACACCCATCACTTGACCACTATCAGCATCCAGACCAGAGGGAACATCCAAGGCCAATACAGGAAGTTTGGCATCATTAATTTGATTAATTGCAATTGCCAAAGGGCCTTGCACTTGACCTTTAATACCAATTCCGAGTAAGGCATCTACAATCAGCTCAACTTCACTATCAATTGGGTCATCAATGCACTGACAAGGAACACCTGCAGCTAACGCTTGTAAGGCTGCATGACGTGCGGTGGGCGGTAAATTTTCAACTGTTTTGTATTGATTAACTATGACAGAGTATCCATTCTCCTGCAGAAGGCGCGCCAGCACATAGCCATCTCCGGCATTATTGCCGCTGCCGCAAAACACAGCGATTGAACGCAAACCTGGATATAAAAGACAAAGAGTAGAAAAAGCAGAGCTACCCGCGCGATTCATTAACTCATCTTCGCTCAAACCCAGTTCATCCTTAGCCATCAGTTCAATGGAGCGAATTTGCGTGGTTTGGTAAAGCGCTGTGTTCGATGATGTCATTGCTTTGCCTTATATAGACACTGCTAGCTGTTGTCCCCTGGCTAAGCCGGGGGCAAACAGGGTTAATCCTTTTTCACCAGAGTCAATGCAGGTTTAGCACGTCCTTTGGTATCCTGGCTCGAAGCTGGCGGTGGTGGAGGCTCATCACCGTATTCTTCACCAAATTCCATACCTCGACCATTTTCTTTTGCATAAATCGCAAGAACCGCGGCCGGAACAACAAAAATTTGCACGCTCTGACCAGAAAATCGAGCAGTAAAAACAATTCTATCATTCTCAAGGTGTAAACCCCGACAGGCTTTGGGGGAAATATTTAATACTATCCGACCACCATTAACATGTTCCAGCGGCACTTGCACAGAAGGATACTCAGCATTGACTAAAATATAAGGTGTCAAATCATTGTCCACTATCCAATCAAAAAGAGCTCGGATAAGATAAGGCTTATTAGATGTCATTTTTGTCATGATTAGGCCGCTCTTAATTGCCTCTCAGCATCAGTTAAGCTTGCTTGAAATGAGTCACGCTTAAATAATCGCTGCATATAAGCATTCAAACCTTTAAGTTTGGCTGGTATTTCTATGCCTAGTTGGGGCAAACGCCATAATAAAGGAGCCAAAGCACAATCCAGTAAAGAAAAATCATCGCTAAGAAAATAAGGTTTATCGGCAAAAACTGGCTCAAGACTTATCAAACTGTCTGCTAAATGTTGACGAGAATCTTCAACATTATTCCCTGCTCTGATATTTTGCAACAGATAATACCAGTCCTGCTCAACGCGATGCATCATTTTGCGAGCTTCTGCACGAGCTACCGGGTAAACAGGTAAGAGTGGCGGATGTGGAAAACGCTCATCCAAATACTCCATTATAATTCGAGCTTCATACAAGACTAATTCACGGTCAATAAGCGTTGGTATAGAGCCATAAGGATTTAGGGCAAATAAATCATCCGGACACTCACCCTGTTTAGCATGCAAGATTTCCACATTCACACCCTTTTCTGCTAAAACTATACGTACCTGGTGACTATATACATCATCATTATCAGAATACAAAGACATAATCGTTCGCTTTGCCACAATTGCCATCGTAACTCCTCTTCAATCGTTAATCTTTACTTGACAACATGTCAAAGGGAACCATTTTAACACAATTTTGCAACCATGATGGGCTACCGGGCGACAATTTTTTATTTAAGCAAAAATAGCGACTTTAAGGTATAATTTTTTTCCAATAGCTTCGTTTTAGAAAATAGGCAACTATGCAAAAAATACCAAGGAAAGGTAGAACTATCCACCCCAGGCGATAGCGAATTTTTTGGGTTGGTTCACCAACATACACAAGAAAGGTTAGCAAATCTTCCAACATCCTCTCGTATTCCTCTTGTCTTAGGTTAGCAAGCGGATATAAAACATTCGGCATGGCAGTGTCGGGAACCAAGACGTTATTGGTGCCAAAAGGACGAGCCTTATCAGCATAAAAACCTTTTAAATAGCTATAAATCCAGTGCACCCCTCGTTCACGAGCGCTTAAGGATAAATCTGGAGGCATTATACCAAACCACTCCCTTGCATCCGTCGCTGGCATAGAAATCTCTATAGGATCACCAATTTTTGCAGAGGTAAAAATTAGATTGGAAAGCAAATTGCGATCCACTTTGCCGTCAAAGGTAGTCAGTCCTATATCCTCAGCCAATCGGTTGTAACGCATAAAGCGCAAAGAATGACAGCCCGAGCAATAGTTCATGAATAGGGCAGCGCCCCTTTGCAGTTTAGCTTGGTCATGAATATCAATTTGAAAAGACGCTCTAACTGGCTCAGCAGCCACTAAGGTTTTTAATAGAAAAATTGCCAACAGGCAGGCATGAATAAGCTGTTTTTTATTCACCGCTTTATCCTTTCTGGCGGTATACGATGAACTTCATATCGACTATAGATAGGCATCAACAGGAAATAGGCAAAATAAATGAGGGTACACAGGCGTGCCAAAAACAGGTTTAATGGAGTCATATCAACCATGCCCAAATACCCCAGGCTAAAAAAGCAGATCACAAAAAATGCCAACGCATATCGGGAGAATACCCCTTTGTAGCGCATTGAGCGCACAGGACTTTTATCTAACCAAGGCAGAAATAATAAAATCAGGATTGCTGAACTCATCGCAATCACTCCTAATATTTTATCAGGAATTGCACGTAAAATGGCATAGAAAGGGGTCAGGTACCAAACAGGCGCAATGTGCTCTGGCGTTACCAGCGAATTTGCTGGGGAAAAATTATCATTCTCGAGAAAGACACCACCCATTTCCGGAAAGAAAAACACAACTCCAAAAAAAATGAATAAAAAAACAAGAATCCCAAAAAAATCTTTAATCGTAAAATAAGGATGAAAAGGCAGGCCATCCAGCGGTTTGCCCTCATTATCTAGATACTTAGATATTTCTATGCCTTCAGGATTGTTAGAACCTACCTTACGTAAAGCGACAATATGTAAAAAAATCATCAATGATAACAGAAAGGGTATAGCAATCACGTGGAAAGCAAAAAATCGCTGCAACGTTGCATTTGCTACATTGTAGTCCCCTCGCAACCAGATAACTAAATTATCGCCGACATAGGGAATCGCAGAAAAAAGAGAAGTAACTACTTGCGCACCCCAGTAAGACATTTGTCCCCAGGGTAGTAAATAGCCACAGAAAGCTTCAGCGATTGATAAAATGAATAAAGCCATACCCAAAATCCAAACTAATTCTCTGGGTTTCTGGTATGAACCATACAAAATCGCTTTAAAGAGATGAAAATAAATTATAATAAAAAAGGCTGAAGCCCCCGTGGAATGCATGTAGCGTAAGAGCCACCCATAATTAACATCGCGCATAATATATTCAATGGAATTAAAAGCTTGCTCAGCTGTGGCTGTATAAAACATTGTTAACCACAAACCCGTTACAAATTGCATCACTAAAACAACTAAAGCCAAGGAACCAAAAAAATAAAGAAAGTTAAGATTTTTAGGTACATAGTACTCACTAACCTGCGTTTTCCAGGTAGTCAGCAGGGGAAAGCGAATATCCAACCAATTAATTAATCCCTTCATGGCTATCCTTGTTTCTCATCTTGACCAATCACAATGACAGTCTCAGAGATAAATTGATAAGGAGGCACTTCCAAATTTATAGGCGCTGGAACATCTTTAAATACTCGCCCTGCAAGATCAAAAATCGAACCATGGCAAGGGCAGTAAAAACCGCCAGGCCAGTAATCGCCTAACTCTTTTGTGAGCGGTGTATATTTAGGCACGCAACCTAAATGGGTACAAATTCCAATCAATACCAGGTATTCAGGATTGATTGAGCGGTGTTGGTTTTTTGCATAATCAGGCTGCTGTTCAACAAAAGAATTCGGATCACGCAAACGCCCCTCATGTCCACTTAGCTGGGCTAACATTTCCTTTGTACGACGTATAATCCACACTGGCCGACCTCGCCATTCAACAGTCACTTGCTGTCCAGGCTCCATCCTTGACAAATCAACCTGGACAGGAGCGCCAGCAGCCTGAGCTTCGGCGCTCGGTAACCAGGAAGAAATAAAGGGTGTCAAAGCGCAGGCAACACCAACTCCACCTAGAATTCCGGTAGTAGCTAACAAAAAACGGCGTCGTTGTTCATCAATAATCTCAGATTTGGAATCAGGATCTGGTTTGGGTTTGTCATTATCAATTAAAGTCATATCTACCCTTTTTCTAACCAGAGTTTTTTTAGGGTCTTTTATAGCAAAGAATTCAACAAATTGGAAACGACCAAGGAGCAGCTTTTTCTAGACTTATGAATAGGAGTCACCTTAACATCTTCTATTCTACCTTGGTTAATTAAATAGTAGCTTTAATTTTGATCTGTTTTATTTTTATTATAAATAATGAACTCCATTAAAAATTAGTTAATTAGTAGCTCATCAATAAAAACTTATGTTAGGTATAAAAATTATATGAATTCTTTATTAACTACTTCAAGATTAATAATTGAAGAACCTTCTCTTAATGATCTTGATAATCTTTATAATTTACAATCGAATCCCCAAGTTATGAAATATATAGGAGAGGGAATACGCGATCGCATGGAAGTTATAAAGGGACTTAAGAAGGCAATCGACCATTTTAAGAAGCATAATTTTAGTCTAGGGTCTGTTTATTTAAAGCATTCTCATAAATTTATTGGTAGAGCTGGATTAATTTATTTTAATTACAATGACAAACAACCCAAAATAGAAGTGGCCTATGCCTTATTACCTGATTACTGGGGAAAGGGCTACGCAACTGAGTTAACTAAAGCTCTGAGTATCTGGGCTTTTCAAAATCTCTCGATAAATAAACTTATAGCTGTTGTGCATCCTGAAAATATAGCTTCTGAACATGTGCTCATAAAATCCGGAATGAGTTCTAAAGGCACATTAAAATATTGGGATATAGAGGTATTGAATTTTGAAATTATAAAACCTCCAGCTCCGTGCTGAGGAGGCAATTACGCCGTCTCGAAGATTTAAGGCTAAGAGCAGCAAGGCTTCGAGACCTGACGTATCCCCACGAAATTTGAATAACCCATTTATTAAAATGATATTGCGCTAATTTAATCAATTTGCACAATCAGCCCCCTCGCCCGCGAAAGAAATTTAAATAAGAATTC
>JACCSX010000272.1 GCA_013812775.1 Tatlockia sp.
TTCAAATGGTCAATATCAAAACCCAATGCTGATTCGCATCGCTTCCTTAGCTTATCAAAAAGGATTTGGCGGTCATTTTCATAATGATAACTCCATTGCCGTTCTACGTGATTTACCGGGAGTACTGGTTGCCTGTCCATCTAATGGACCAGATGCTGCAAAAATGATACGGACTTGCATGCGTCTAGCTAGTCAGGAAGGGCGAATCGTTGTATTTCTTGAGCCTATAGCTTTATACATGACGAAAGATTTACACGAGGTCGGTGACAATGGTTGGCTCTTTGATTATCCTTCGATAGAGAAGCAGATTGAAATTGGTGAGGTTAGCGTTCACGGGGAGGGCGATACAGTTATTCTTAGTTATGCGAATGGATATTACTTATCCCGACAAGCCGCGAAAATACTTGAGAAAGACCATGATATTGCTGTAAAAATAGTTGATTTACGCTGGTTAAGTCCATTGCCAATAGAAGCAATTTTGCAGGAAGTAGCCAAAGCAAAACGAGTATTAATTGTTGATGAAGGTCGGCAAAGTGCTTCACTCAGCGAAGGTTTAATGACTCTACTGATGGAAAAAGCACAAAACAAATTAAAAATAAAGCGTATTACTGGTGAAGATTGTTTTATTCCATTAGGTAACGCCTGGCAATATCTATTGCCCAGTCGTGATTCTATTGTTGCGGCTGTTATAGCCTTAAATTCTGCGAAAAGGGAGAAAGAACGTGGACGACTTGCTGTTTCTTGACGAACAATTACAAGATGATGAACGTATGATTCGCGAAAGTGTCGCTCGTTTTGTTAAACAAGATGTGATCCCCTTGATGGCAGACTCTTTTGAGCATGCGAAATTCCCCAAGATCTTGATTAAAAAATCAGCAGAGCTAGGCTTGCTAGGACTAACTTTGCCGGCACAATACGGCGGGGCTGAAGCCTCTTATGTTGCCTATGGGTTGGTTTGCCAAGAACTAGAGCGCGGCGATAGTGGCTTGCGCTCTTTTGTTTCAGTACAAAGTTCCTTATGTATGTATCCCATTTTTCGTTATGGAAATGAAGAACAAAAAATGCGCTTCCTGCCAGCAATGGCAGCAGGAGAAATTATCGGCTGCTTTGGTTTAACTGAACCAGATTCCGGTTCTGATCCGGCCTCCATGCGGACCTTTGCTAAGAAAGTCTCTGGTGGTTGGCGTTTAAATGGCGCAAAAATGTGGATTACCAACGCCTCAATTGCGGATGTTGCCATTGTTTGGGCTAAAACTGATGAAGGAATTCGCGGATTTATTGTCGAAAAAGAGTTTAAAGGTTTTTCTGCTCCTGAAATCAAGGAAAAAATGTCTTTGCGCGCCTCAATTACCGGCGAATTAGTTTTTGAAGATGTTTTTGTCCCTGATGAAAATTTATTGGTCGGCTCCACTAAAGGTTTAGGTGCGGCACTAGGTTGCCTGAGTCAGGCACGCTATGGTATCGCTTGGGGCGCAATGGGCGCGGCAATGGCCTGTTTTGATATTACTCGTGACTATTTACTTGAACGCAAACAATTTGACAAACCTCTCGCTTCTTTTCAGCTCATCCAGAAAGATTTAGCCGAGATGTACACTGAAATTATCAAAGCGCAATGGATGAACCTGCAAATCGGTCGATTGAAAGATCAGAAACGTGATACGCCTGTAATGATTTCTCTAGCTAAAGGCAACGCCTGCCGTGAATCCTTAAAAATCGCCAGAGCCTGCCGAAATCTGCTAGGTGCGAACGGGATTAGCCTGGAATATCAGGTAATACGCCATATGCTTAATCTGGAATCAGTTTTCACCTATGAGGGTACTGACAATGTACATAATTTGGTACTTGGTCGGCATATTACTGGGATTAATGCCTTTGGATAATGCGGGCACGTGCTCATAAATCGACACAATTTACATTGTAGCGATTTGAAACATAGAGTTTCAAATCAAAAAAACCCACTATGTAGGCAATTTTAAACGAGTAAAATTGCCCGCTCTAAATGCCGAACTACCTTTGCAGGTCAGAGGGTCAGCATTTGCTAAAAGTGAATTTTGTTAAGCCAGCGATTAATAGTCAAATGATCTACTTTAAGTCCTTACTCCCATACTACCCTCTATGTCTCGGTAGCTTAACGTATAGGCCAGATACCACCTAAAATTATATCCATTTTAAATGACGTTAATTGAAACTGATCATTTTATTGATAAATTATGATAAATGATCAATAATTGCACTTTTTTTTGGAAATATTATGAAATTAATAAATGCTCTCAGTATGGTTATATTATCTTTTATCAGCTTAAATTCTTTTGCTGTAGAAGTGGTTTGTGGACACGGAGAATCAATCTCATTAGCTGTTAAAGATCTTAATGCACAACTTTCTCAAAAACAATATATTACGATTTCTGCCCCTGTATATGCTTTTTTGAATGTGCATCCTGATTGGAAAATTAATATCTGTGTTAGTGTAAATGAAAAAGTATAAGTCGAGTAGCCACTCCCCATTACTGAAGAGCAGCCCTCTATGAATAGGAAGAATAAATGTCGCGCACAAAAAACGAGTTTTTACAAAAAAACAACTTAGAAGATAATTTATCTTTTGAGCCATCTGAACATAGAGGAATAATTAAAAATAAAATAGAGATTGAGCAATTTTTGACAGGTAACAGTGCTTGGCCAGATGAGATGAGCGTTAATATTATTTCTATGTTACCAAAAAATGATCGGTTTGCATTAACTAGTCTTAATAAAGAATCATGGCATTATAATAATTGCATTAACCTTCAGGACCATTTAAAAGCAAATGACATCACGCGCTTAGAAAATTTGCTCACCTCTCTATATCTTAATTTATCATTTTTTAAAGCATTCTTTTCAAATTCAACAGATGCAGTCATCTCAAGATGGACGGATACTCTTAAAAAGATACTAATCACCAGTAAATTAAGTCCAATATTTCGCTCAATCACTTATGTTATTTTATTTGAGTGCATAAACACCGCCAATTCTAACAACGTCGAATGGCAGGTCTTAAAAAACGAATATAAAGTTGAGTTCGACATACAGTTGCAAATTCTGCAACTAAGTGACCCACAGGCAGCTCTTGCTATTAGGGCTTATTACAGCCAGTTAACCTTTGATATTATTTTTTATGAAGCCTGTCTAAGACAATATTCTGGACCGGTAATAAGTAATAAAAAACTTACTTTAAATTATGCTTGTATATTACTGAAACCATTTATTGGTACTCCAAACGAAGCTCTAATTAAAAATATTTGTTTAAAAGAATTATCAGCTGATGCAGAAACTCTAGCGGGCAACAGTACCATCCCTTTTCTTAATGCTTTGGTATTCCTAACAGCTAATAATCAATCAAAGATTTTTCTCGATAAATTGCAGCCACAGATTGACAAGTTGTTATTAGTTAGCAAATTCTGCTATCAAAAAGAAATTGCTTCCATTTTAAGTATAGTGTTATTAAACAAGCCAGAACAGCTAATTTTAGACATCTTGAATCCAGAGAATTTGCAACGCTTACATTTTTTTAAGACTAATTCTTATAGAGGGAAGCCTTTAGAAGACACAGTTACGTTAATGCTATGTAAAATTTTGACCAACCATGCTCTCGAGCCTAATAAAAATTTAGCCCTCTTAAAATATCTACCCTATGCAACATTAACAATCGGTGATAGAGAGCTAGTTACCCCTGAAACATTGATTAACGCCTTTCAGCATGCATTTATAAATCTTTCTGCCAGTGAATTGCAAGATTATTGTGAAGATGTAGTATTTCCTCTTTTAACTACAAAATTTGATTTAGAAAGGCGCAATTTATCCACCTTCGCTGAAGTTTTTGGAAAAGCCCTGTCCCCACAAGCATCAAATATCATTAAACTTTTATTAAATTACAAACCTGAAAATAGTAGTGCAAGCATTTATGAGTATTCACATCTGGTCAAATTTTTTACTGTTCTTATTTCTTCCTTGCCAAATAGTGAGCAGGTTGAGCAAATAACCCTAAATTTTTTACCAATGATTAAAGAAGACGATAAAAAATTATTTATTTTAAAGCTATTAACTCATATTTTCTCAACTACTGTTAAAGTTGATACATCAACATCTAATGCTCTCTTTAAAATAAAGCAAGACAATGCTCTCATTGAATTGCTCGAAAAAAATCCGGAAATAAAAAAAGATTTACTAATATTAATAAAAGAGACGCTGCTATCTTCTAAATGCTCTAGGATAGAAATATCTCAGGATGATATCACTGTCGCCATGATTTTGATCACTCAAAATTCAGAGGAATCAATTTATCAACTGATAACTGAAGTACTACCCAAAATAAGTGAAGAATTAGGGGAAAACTCCGCACTCGAAAAATTCTTATCTAAGTCCCTTAATTTAAAACCGGATAAGCTTCTAGTGACAAATAATGACACAAAACTCTTAAACTTTGTTCTAATGTATGTCGAGCAAGTAAAAAAGGAGTCTAGCCGTTTGGCATTATGGGATTTACTCATCCATTATGTATCCCTAAATGATAAAGACGATTCCAAATTAGTAGCTATTTCTCTTTCCTCTCTTATTTTTGCTGAAACACCTGAAGGTCAAGTCAAAAAGCTCATTGAGTTAGAATCTACTTTAATTGCACTTGAAAATCTTGCGTCCACTATAAGAAATAAAGGTGATTCAATTTTTGATAAACACCAGCTTAATGTGTTATTTACCATCTATCTAAGAAATTTATATACCCTTGCTTTTTATTACAGATTTTCGCCAAAAGCGCCTAGATTGGAGATATTTTTAACCCATTGTTTTAACTCGTTATCGTTACCGTTCTATCCTAACGAACATAGCGAAGTAATAAGAATGCTAGCACCCATAGCCCCCATAAATTATCGTGTACGAGCAATTAAAGAGTTAAATTTTTGCACATATCGCGAGGATGAATTGATTTCTTTAATTGGAACCTTAGATGATAACAATATACACATAGGTCTAAATGCTTTATGGTCTTTTCTAGAGAAGAAAGAAAACCATTACAGTTATTCAAACTCTGTATGTGAAACCGGGCAACTTCTCCCAAACAATGATCTAAAATTGAACTTAATTAAGACAGTATTTAATAAGGCTATAAAGAGTCAGGCAAAAGAAGAATATGAAGCCTTTTTCAGACTTGCAATAAATGTACTTTCTTCTTCTGTAAATGAAATTGAAGTTGATGACATACTGAAAATGAATTTCACTTTTTTTGACGAATCCTATGCGGATAATATTCAATATAGTGCTCTAAAAATCTTGGCCGCTGTTCCAAACAATTACATGTTAAAAAAATACTACGAAAGAATATTCAATTTGCTTTACATCTTGCCCCATAAAACCGATATTTATTGCCTTATATCCAGGATGCTTAGTAACCTGCCACAATCTGAATTAAACAGATTATTCCCTAGCCCAGCCTTTAGCTCTAGTAATAAAATGGTAAAACACCTTGAAAATGCTCAAGTTGAGCTTAGCGATTTTGAAAAGGCTGTTGAAAAATTAACTCTCTATGGTACAAGTGGGCAGAAGATAATAGAAGCCATGCGTAGATTAAAAGAAGGCGAGGAAAACTATTTAAATCCATACTGGATAAATAGCAGTACAAAACTGAAGGCTATCATAGCGGCAGTTAATAAAATACATTTGAATTCCTCTCTTAATGATCTTATCCAAAATAAAGAATCTGAACTTTATAAAGCGCTTAACAGCCCAAGATTGCTTCCCATTACCTTTTTAGGTCAATTTGGCTTTAATCACGCAAAATCACTTATGAATGTTGAAGATCAAACTAATATAGCTAATGTTGAAATAGCTAGTATTTAATAACGCGCCAGCAATCAGATCTAATTTATAGCTAGGAAAGACATAAAAAGAACTTTTAGGTACACTAACCGCGTTTGTGTCGAGTAGCCACTCCCCATTACTGAAGCCTCAAGCCTATAATTGTTCTTGGGATCATCACGAAGGTTCTGGGATTTCCACCATCATGGGGGATAAAAGATATTCAACAATGGTTGAAAAATCAGGGCAGTGATAAATATTTTGAAAAGTTAGTTGAGGAAGGCATATCAATAGCTGTTTTTTATGGTGGCAGCAGACGTATCATGAACTATAATTTGAATGAAAAACTTAAAAAGTCATGTCTGGCATGGGCTGGAATACTCTTTTCAAAATCAAACTGGTCAAATTTACAGGTATCCTGACTCGGGGCGGATTTATTGTCTATCGATTCTAAGAAATATAAATATCATTATTTTCATATGAATACTAAAAATTTTTTGCCTTTAGCTCGGTTTATATTTTTATTATCTAATTAGATTGATAAAATATAAATCTATCTAATTTGTAGGGGTAAAAATGTCAAAAGATTTGTGGCATTTTTCAAGAGCAGAATTAGCACAACAAGTTTTAGGCATGTTTGAGGCAGGAATATCAAGCGCGCTTGTTTTTTTTGCTCCGCGTAGAATGGGTAAAACAGAATTTTTAAGAAAGGACATACTACCTTTAGCTGAGAAAAAAGGGTGGAAGACATTCTACTTTAGTTTCTTGGATATCGGGGAAAGGGTGCAAGAGGAATTTACTGGAGCGCTAGGAAATTTTGCAAAAAGTATTGGGGCGATAAGCAATAAAAACAGTATTCTTTCACGAGTCAAACAAATAGGTGGAGAAGCGGTAGGTGTAAAAGTCAACATGGAATTTAATGAATCAAGATACGTATCTGATATGAAAACCATTTTTCCTTGCCTAGCAGGAAAAGGTAAAATCCTTTTATTAATGGATGAAGTGCAAGTTCTTTCAAAAAAGAATACAAATGATCAGTTTATTGCGGGATTACGTACCATACTGGACATAAATAAAGATTTAATTAAAGTAATATTTACAGGTTCTTCCAGAGAAGGTCTCCGAAGAATGTTCTCACAAGCAAGCGCTCCTTTTTTTCATTTTGGTCAAAATCTACCCTTCTCCGATTTAGGTCGTGAGTTTACTGATCACTTATCAGATATATTTAAGAAGGTCACAAAACGAGATACCGATAAAAATTCTTTATGGGAAAATTTTTTAAAAATGGATAAGGTTCCTCAGTTAGTAAGATCTCTAGTAGAACGATTAGCACTTAATCCAAATCTCAAAATTTTAGAAGCTAAAGAGCAATTGCTAGTTGATATATTTAGCGATCGGGCTTTTGTTGAGATTTGGAAAAGCTCTTCTAAATTAGAGCAACTTTTATTAAAAGAAATAGCCAGTGGAGCTGAGGGAATATTTAGCGAGAAACAGAGAATTATATTTGCGAAAAATTTAGGTGTACCTGAGCTCACTGTACCTTC
>JACCSX010000279.1 GCA_013812775.1 Tatlockia sp.
GGTTCATTCCATAGTGCATAATCACATTTGGGGTAAGAGCCGCAGGAGTAGAAAATTTTTCCTTTGCGGGATTTCCGCTTAAGTATTTTGGCATTATGGCATTTAGGGCACTCAACTCCAGTATCAGCGGGTTTTTCCAAGGATTCGATAAACTTACAATCCGGGTAATTTCCGCAGCCGATAAAGCGTCCATAGCGACCTGTTTTAATATGTAAAGCGCCACCACAATCAGGACAGACACGACCCTCAATAACTTCAGGTTCCGATTTTTCACCATCAGGATTATTGAGATCCTGGGTGTAATCGCATTCTGGATAACCGGTACATCCTATAAACCGGCCGCGTTTTCCCAAACGAATGGCTAGAGGCTTCTCGCATTTAGGACATTTATCCTCAAGAAGTTCTGTTGTTACGTCTTTGCGTTGTACCTGTTCATCAGTATCATGAATTTGTTGAATAAAGGGTTTCCAAAATTCGTCTAATACAGGAATCCACTCCCTCTCACCCCGTGAAACGGCATCTAAGGTATCTTCCAACTGCGCGGTAAATTTATAATCGACATAGCGCGTGAAATGCCCGGTAAGGAATCGAATCACTATGCGTCCGACATCGGTTGGAAAGAAACGTTTTTTATCAACGGTTACGTATTCACGTTGTTGCAAGGTATGAATAATTGTGGCGTAGGTTGAGGGGCGGCCGATATCGTACTCTTCCAAGGCTTTAACCAGAGATGCTTCAGAGTAGCGAGGCGGTGGCTCAGTAAAATGCTGGTTGGCAAGAATATCTTTTAACTTGATTTTTTCACCGACTGTCAGGGTCGGTAATAAAACTGCATTTTGATCTTCATCCTTATCCTTTGATTCATCGTGGCTCTCCTCATAGACGCTAAGAAAACCAGGAAAGGTAATTGTCGAGCCATTAGCACGAAAGATATTGCCTTCCCCGCAACTCAAATCAACTGCAACCGTATCAACAAGTGCTTCATTCATTTGACAGGCAACGGTGCGTTTCCAAATTAAACTGTAGAGCTTAAATTGATCAGCAGTAAGTGACTGTTCCACCATTTCTGGGGTTCGTTTAACGGAGGTCGGGCGAATTGCTTCATGTGCTTCCTGAGCATTTTTTGATTTAGTTTTATAGACGCGCGGGGTCTTGGGGCAATTGTCTTCACCATATCGTTCTACAATATAGGCGCGAATTTCTTCGATGGCTTCAGCTGCCAGATTGACGGAATCAGTACGCATATAGCTGATAAGTCCCATGGTTCCCGATCCAATATCAATACCTTCATAGAGTTGTTGGGAAATCATCATGGTTTTACGTGCTGTAAATCCTAATTTTCGCGCAGCTTCCTGTTGCAAGGTAGAGGTGATAAAAGGAGCCGCTGGGTTACGTTTTCGCTGCTTTTTATCAATATGGCTTACCGTTAACTCACCTTTTGCCAGATCAATTAAGCTATCTTTAATCCGATGGGCTGCGCCAGTTTCACCAATAGTAAATTGCTGTAATTTTTCTTCCTGGAAATGAGTAAGCCGCGCTTCAAAGGTTGTTGCCTCATGCTGACATTGCGCAATAATACGCCAATATTCCTGGGCAATAAACTTCTCTATCTCGTCTTCACGCTCAGCAATAAGCCTTAAAGCGGGACTTTGCACACGACCAGCAGAAAGGCCACGTCGAATTTTTTTCCAGAGCAGGGGCGATAAATTAAAACCGACTAAATAATCCAAAGCGCGACGCGCTTGCTGGGCATTAACCAAATCCATTGCGATAGTACGTGGATTATTAATAGCGTCTTGAATCGCTGATTTCGTGATCTCGTTAAAGAAAATGCGATGAACTTCTTTATCTTTTAGTAGGTTACGCTCTTTCATTAATTCAAAAACATGCCAGGAAATGGCCTCCCCTTCGCGATCAGGGTCAGTAGCCAGAAGTAAGGAATCTGCTTTTTTCAAGGCTTTAGCAATCGATTCAATATGACGGGCATTTTTTTCAATTGGGCAGTAAGTCATCTCGAATTGTTTATCGGGATTGACCGAACCTTTTCGGGGAGGCAGATCACGAACATGCCCATAGGAGGCAAGTACCTCGTAATCATCGCCCAGATATTTTTGTATCGTTTTAGCTTTCGCAGGTGATTCTACGATAACCAGATGTTTGCTCATAAAAACCCAACCTTTCCTTTTTTGCTTAATGCAATGATAGCTTGTCTTCTTTTTGGTATAGCACAAGATCAAGAAAAGCTAGTTGAGAAGCATTAAGGCTATCGGCAAGTGAGTTACGAATAGTCCATTTTGTTTCTTGCAAGGTCACAAAACGTGATTCAGAGAAAACTAATTGATTAATAATCAATTCCATTGTTTCTGGTGCAATAATACCCCAAAGCATTAATCTAGTTAAAAACTGATAGGATGCTTTGGTAAATTTTATTTTTTCATCACCTGTGAAAATACGCATAGCCGTAGTTTGCGGTGATTTTATTGTGAGCGTGCGATTTTCCAGTGTTGAGAGGTCAAATAACTCAGGTTCAGCCGGGCTAGTATCATTTTTGGTAGAGGTTGTCTTAGTGCTTTCTTTCAGCTGAGATAAACTTTTTTCAAAAAAATTCATTAACATTTCAAACAGGCTATCTTTCATAATGAACACCTCATGTAACCACCGGGTACCGCTTTGATAGCGCCCTCTAATTCTAATGTAGCCAAGCCACAAGCTACCTCTTGCACATCTAAACCGCTGCGGATAATAACTTGATCGACGGTAGTAATTTCAAATCCAATGCACTTTACTAGGTTTTTAATGTCTCTGGCAAGAGGTCCTGCCTTATTAGTTTTTAACATGGTTTGACTCTCCAATCCTAAACCTTCCATAATTTCCTGAGATGATGTGACCAATTTAGCGCCTTGCTGTAGAAGGTAATGGCAGCCCCGTGCTTGTGGGTTATGGATGGAGCCTGGTACGGCCAGGACATCGCGATTTTGCTCCAGGGCTAAGCGTGCGGTGATTAATGAACCGCTACGAATTGCTGCCTCTACGACCAATGTGATCAATGATAGACCGCTTATTATACGATTTCTGCGCGGAAAATGTCCAGCATTTGCTGATATTTTTAATGGAAACTCTGTTATGAGCATGCCATTTTGGCAAATTTTGTCTGCAAGGAAACGATGCTGTCGAGGATAAATGGAATCAATTCCTGTAGCCATAACAGCAACTGTTTTACCCTTTGCATCTAGACAACCCTGATGAGCTTGCGCATCGATGCCTAAGGCTAAGCCGCTAATTATAGTAAGCTGGTTTGCGGCTAATTCAAAGGCAAAGCGTTTGGACGTTTCTGCCCCTGTTATCGATGGCTTTCGGCTACCTACGATTGCAACCGCTTTTTGAGTCAGGCAGGACAAGTCTCCCTGAGCATAAAGAACAGCGGGTGGATCATGAATTTCTTTAAGCAAGTCAGGATAATTAGGGTCAAACCAGGTTATTAGATGATGGTTGCTTTTTTCTTGCCAGCGTAAATCGGCTTCAATTTCACCAAGATTAAATCCTGCGATAGAGTCTGCCATTTTTATTGGCAGGCCAGCTTTCTGAAGTTGTTCGGAATTCTGCTGAAACATTTCTGCAAGTTCAGGCCAGCGCTTTAATAATTTTAAAATAGTGCGCGGACCAATTTGGCTGATTCGGTTCAGAGCGAGTAGATAGTAATTATTGTCCATTATTTTATTCACGATTTCTGCAATAGCTCTCAATTCCTAGTGAGCTAAATATCAACATCTTGCAGCTTGGCGAGGTATTGGGGATAATAGCATGTATTACCCACAATAAAATAGATTTGTAATGGCTATCCGTAAGATTCTTTATCTCCCTGACGAACGGTTAAGACAGGTAGCAAAGCCTGTTGAAAAGTTTGATGCGGCCCTGCAAACATTGATTGATGACATGTTTGAAACAATGTACCACGCCAGAGGGGTAGGACTTGCTGCGCCTCAGATTGGAATTGGTTTACGTTTATCAGTTATTGATATTGCTGGCGATAAAAAAACACAGTTAGTATTGGTAAATCCTGAAATTATCGAGCGAATAGGCGAAGTTGAATATGAGGAAGGTTGTTTATCTGTTCCAGGAGCCTACGACAAGGTTATGCGGGCAGAAAAAGTAACTATTCGTGCCTATGATCGTTTTGGGAAGGTTTATGAGATGAGTGGTGATGGGGTTTTAGGCGAATGTTTCCAACATGAAATTGACCATCTTAACGGCAAGCTCTTTGTCGATTTACTATCTCCTTTGAAACGTGCAATGGCCAGACGTAAACTAGATAAATTCAAACGCCAGAATTTGCGAAAGCCATGAGAGTGGTTTTTGCCGGGACCCCGGAATTTACACTACCCTGTCTAGATGCCTTGCATGATTCTCCTCATCAACTGTTGGCAGTCTACACGCAACCTGACAGGCCTGCGGGCAGAGGGCGTAAATTACAATTTTCAGCGGTAAAAAACTGGGCGCTGGCGCATCAATTACCCGTTTATCAACCTCTAAATTTTAAATCTGATGAGGCTGTGGCCGAACTTAAAGCGTTGAAGGCGGATATTCTGGTGGTCATAGCCTATGGCCTTATTTTGCCTGAAAAGGTACTGTCCTTACCTCCCTTTGGTTGTATTAATGTTCATGCCTCTTTATTACCGCGCTGGCGTGGTGCCTCACCTATTCAACAGGCAGTCTTGCATGGGGATAGGGAGAGTGGGATAACCATTATGCAGATGGATCATGGTATGGACACCGGTGAGATGTTAACTGAAGTTCGTTGTACAATTAATCCCGATGATACTGCAGGCAGTTTGCATAATAGGCTGGCGCAGTTGGCAGCCGATCCTTTGCTGCAAACACTAGAGGCCATAGCCCAAGGACAAGCAAAGCCACAAAAACAGGACAATAGCAAAGTTACCTACGCTTCCAAAATAAAAAAAGAAGATGCGGCGATTAATTGGAAAAAGACCGCGATAGAAATCGATCAGCAAATTAGGGCTTTTAATCCCTGGCCTATTGCTTATACAGTCTGTGGTGAGGAACTACTGCGTATTCATCGCGCTTATGTTGTGAATACTCCTTTTTCAGCTGCAGCCGGCACGATTCTTTCGCTCGATAAAAAAGGAATGCTGGTTGCAACTGCGGCTCAGGCATTAATGATTGAAACCCTCCAATTTCCGGGGGCAAAAGTGATGGCTGTGGCTGATTGGTTAAATGCAGGCCGCTCTCAACTACAGGTAAATTTGATTTTAAAATGAAAAAAAACGAACGGCTACAGGCCCTTAAGATCTTGGAAAAATTATTCGTAGATCGAATTCCTCTTTCTCACCTAATGCAGGCAACCAAGGATTTATCGCCGCTGACCAAAGAAATTTGTTTCGGTGTTTGCCGTCATTATTACCGTTTGGAAGCCTTGGCGGACTGCTTGGTAAACAAACGACCTAAAGCCTTTGATGTTTGGCTGATTCTTCTTATTGGGTTGTATCAATTGTATTTTATGAAAAAGCCAGATTACGCGGTTGTAAAAGAAACCGTTGATATGCTTTTGCCTCTAAAAAAAACCTGGGCAAAAGGGCTGGTGAATGCTGTTTTAAGAACCTATTGTCGTGAGCAAGCGGCCCTCACAGAGCGGTTAGAAAAAACAGATGATTTCACTTATGGTCACCCAGACTGGTTTATTCAACGATTGCAAAGCGACTGGCCAGAGGATTGGCAAAAGATACTGAAGGCTAACGATTGCCATCCTCCGATGAGCTTACGTGTTAATCGTCGCCAAACTGAAAGAAAAGATTACTTGCTTCGATTAGAACAAGCGGACATAAAAGCAGAACCGCATCGCTATTCAACCGTTGGCTTAACCCTTGAGCAGCCCTGCGATGTCCACGAATTACCTGGGTTTGCTGAGGGAGATGTAGCCATCCAGGATGAGGCTGCACAATTGGCCGTTACTCTTTTGGACTTGCGACCCAATTTACGTGTCCTGGATGCTTGCTGTGCCCCTGGCGGTAAAACCTGTCATATTCTGGAAACGGAACCTGACCTAAGCGTTTGCTTGGCACTTGATGTTGATAAAAAACGATTAGTCCGTGTTGCGGAAAATTTAGCACGCCTGGGGTTAGAAGCAAAGTTAGTGCAAGGCGATGGGATGAAACCTGAGTCTTGGTGGGATGGCCAGCTCTTTGATCGCATTCTTCTTGACGCACCTTGTTCCGCTACAGGCGTAATTCGTCGTCATCCTGATATTAAACTACTAAGAACCGAGGGCGAAATTAATAAAGTTGCCAACTTACAATTCGCTTTATTAAAAAGTTTATGGCCTCTGCTGGCCCCGAATGGTTTACTTGTTTATGCAACCTGTTCGGTAATGAGTCAAGAAAATGAACAACAAATTGAAGGGTTTATTGCCCAACAATCAGATTGTCAATTTCAAACTGGGGATAAAGCCTGGGGACGTTCAACCGGTCATGGCTGGCAGATTTTGCCTGGCGATATCAATAGTGATGGATTTTTTTATAGCGTTCTTAAGAAAAAAGGTTCCGAGTAATTTCCCTTCTCGCTCAAATTGGGAGAAGTTGCCGGGAGTCGATGAGGGGCACTGCCATTAAGTTAAGAAAGAAATTCCCTCATGCCTAGATCCCGCGGCTTGTCCGCGGGATCCAGAGATCTTTGCTGGGATTGGCATCCTGGATTCTGCGGACGAGCCGCGGAACGTAGAGAATGGATGTAATTTAGGCATATATCTTAACTTAAAAGTTGGTGAAATCCCGAGTATATTGAAAAAAATTGAATTCAATAAAAAACAGGATGTTTTTAGATATGCAAATTAATTGGCCCTTAATCACGGTTTAATTTTGTCTTTCTTTACCTGGTGTTTTGATAGCAATTCCACGCCTTATCTCTATTTTGCTAACAAAAAATTCTGAAGAACTACGTGGACGTATTAGTCACTTTGCAATAGCTCAAACACTGGTAATGACTTTTTTGATGAGTCTTGCTGGCGCTGTTTTCTCTTTGTCTACCGGTCTGAAAGCTTCCCTATTAGAAGCGTTACTGCAAGGCCAACCAGTTATAGCTTTGATCCAAAATATGGCGCTGCCTACCTTACTCTATACCGTAGGAGGTCTATTGATGTTCCTGGTGCTTTATTATGGTCTCCTGGGGTCTATTCTTGATTTGAGATCCCTGCAAGCAATGAGAAAAATTCGCGCCGGGTTAGGGCCTGATGGTTGTATTCTCTACAGTGTGGTTGAAGAAGTTCTTGCCCGCTGGGGACTAATGAATGTCAGCGCATATTTTGGAATTTTATTTACAGGCCAAAAAAGCGCTGCGGTAATTTGGATTTCTATTTTTTTTAGCGGTATTTTCTTTGGCCTAGGGCAATTACCAGCCTATTTTGCAGCAGGTTCTAGAATAAGTAGCCGTTTCATCTTCTGCATACTTTTACTACACCTTTGGCAAGCAATCCTTTTTGGCTGGCTTTTTTGGCAATATGATTTAGTAGCATCTATTGTTGGTCATATGTTATTTCAAGTAGGATGGCTGGTTTACGATAGAACGTAAAAAATTTGCAAAGAGTGGGTTTTGTTAATATTCGCTTAAGTTGAGTTGATTAATCTCAATAGTATATTCATATTTTATAGTTGTCTTCTCTCATGCCTTTTTCTCCGCTCTTAAGTTCTGAGTTCATTATCCGCACCAAAGCGATAAAGGAAACTCCAAATGATTATTATGTTAAAGCAGATGCACTTCCAAGGTTAATGCTAATGAAAAAATTAGCCGCTGGTGGTGATGCAATGGCACAATTTCTTTTGGCCCAAGCCTATCCCAAAAATTCAGTTAATTATTTAACCTGGATGCAAGCTGCAGCAAACCAAGGCTTTACCAATGCAATGTTAGCCTTAAGTTCTGTCTATATTGAAGGCTCTAACTGGCAGCAGGCTGGCGCAATTGTTGTTAAAATTTTTGCATCAGACGACAGCTTTATAAAATCAGAGGCAACTGCACTAATCGAGTCTAACCCTTCGCTAGGTGCCGAAGTGAAAAGGCAGATGACAAAAACCAGCCTGCTGGGTAAATCAGCGCTTGGGTTTTTTGCTCACGACCTAAAAGCAACAGAAACTGCCGAGCAACAGGATTTAGAAAATATTGAAGTATCGCAACTATCATTGCATCGCAACTAGAGCTTGTGAAACAATAGCTTTTTTTGCCACCTTGCCTATATGAAAACTGTCTATAAATTAATTCCTATCGAGTGGCTGCAACCTGGGCGTTATCAGCCCCGGGTGAATTTTGAGCAGAAAGCGCTGCTGGAATTGGCGCAATCGATTGCAACACAGGGATTAATTGAACCCTTGGTAGTTCGCGAGTTGACCGCTCAATCCTATGAAATCATTGCTGGTGAACGACGATGGCGAGCGGCAATGATGGCGGGATTATCTGAGTTAGCCTGTCTGATTGGGAACTATAGTGATGAGCAAGCTGCGGCTGTTACCTTAATTGAAAACATTCAACGTCAGGATTTGAATTTAATCGAAGAGGCAACGGGTTATCGTCGCTTATTGACAGAGTTTCATTTTCAACAAGAAGAGATTGCAACCTTAGTCGGAAAATCCCGTAGCCATATTGCCAATATTTTGCGTTTGCTTACTCTTTGTGAATTCGTACAGGAACAATTAAGGGCGGAACAACTGTCGCTGGGTCATGCTCGAATGTTAGTGGGCCTGCTGCCGTCTGAACAGCTTTTATTAGCCGAACAAATTGTAGCCAATGACTGGTCAGTACGGCGGCTTGAAAAAGAAGTGCGCGATCTAA
Source organism: Tatlockia sp. (assembly GCA_013812775.1). GTDB lineage: Bacteria > Pseudomonadota > Gammaproteobacteria > Legionellales > Legionellaceae > Tatlockia. The sequence continues at coordinate 8,830 of JACCSX010000279.1, forward strand.
AGGCCAATGAACCCATTAAGACTAATCCGAAAAAAGACAGGGATATTGAGCGCCTGCAAATAACGCTTGCCGAGCAAATTGGCGCACCTGTACAAATAATTAACGGATCAGGTGCAGGCGGTTGCCTGCAAATAAAGTTTTTTGATAATGATACACTGGCAGGGCTTTTGGAGAAGCTGGGCTTAGGCTATGATTAGGCACTATTTTTCTTTACTTTTTCTAATACATTTTTCTAGAAGGAATTCAAATCAATGAAAAGGATGTTGTCGGGTATGCTGTTCGCGCTATTCTCGGTGGCCTCATCTGCCTCCATCCAAAGTGGTGCTGATCGCTTGATTAATGATATTGATCCGGCTATGAATATTGGTGTTGAGATAGTTGATTTAACAACTGGGTCCACACTATACCGCCGAAATCAGTCGCGCACCTTTATTCCTGCCTCTAATATGAAGCTTTTTTCGGATGCAGCAGCATTGATGGTCTTAGGACCTGATTACCGTTTTAGAAATAAACTTAGTACCAATGCTTCGCAACTGCAGCAGGGGATTTTAAAAGGTTCTTTGTATTTACACCTTTCGGGCGATCCATCATTTAATCATGATCGGTTAGCGGCACTTATTGCCGGGCTCAAAGCCTGGGGTATCCAACATATTCAGGGCAATGTCTACATCGATAGCAGCCATGCAATTGCAAATCCTTACCCTCCAGGCTGGATGGTTTCCGATCTGGTTTATAGCTACGGGGCGCCAGCAGCCCCTCTGATGATTGATACTAATCGTTTATCCGTCACAGTTAATCCTGCCGGCAAAGCCGGAGAACCTGCAATCGTGGAAACAGATGATGCCAGTTCCAGCATACTATTGACTAATCAGGTGAAAACCAATGCGACCTCTGCACATTGCGGCGTTGATTTTTCAATGGATAAGGAAAACCATTTAACCGTTCGTGGATGTGTGGGTGTCGGCCAGTGGGCGGTTATGCAGAAGATGGCCATTCGCAATCCCTTAGCCTATGCTCAAGGCTTGATAAAACGGCAATTGACTGATGCAGGTATTGTATTTGAAGGGCATGTCTTATTAGGCAAGGCGCCGACTGGTTCCTTATTGATAGCTTCTGAATATTCAAAGCCCATTTCGCAAATAATGGCTGATACCCTTAAACCTTCTGATAATTTATATGCCGACTCGTTATTTTTACATGCAGCAGAAAAATTGCATGGCTCCCCTGTAGATTGGTCTGAAGCACAATTTATTGTAAAAAAATTCCTGCAGCTGCAAACAGGTATTGATCTCAGTACTGCGGTTTTGACCGATGGCTCGGGCTTGTCGCGTCAGGATTTACTAACGCCTGCGCAAACAGTTGGGTTATTACGGTTTCTCCATGATCGTTTCCCCTTATCTTATGAGTATATTGCCGCTTTACCAGTTTCCGGACGAGATGGAACCTTGCAAAAGCGGTTTAAAAAACCTAATCAACAAGATATGGTGCGAGCAAAAACAGGAACAATGACCGGTGTTGTGAGTCTTTCAGGTTTCTTGTATACCGCAAATGATCACACCTTGGCCTTTGCGATTTTTATCAATAATCGTCCTGGCACCAGTCCTTCAATTTCAGGCCGTTATCGTTCCTTGATTGATGCCTTATGCATTTATTTTTTACAGCAAAAGCCGGGTAATAATCTTTTAGCAAAAGTATTTTCCCCTCATAATCGCATCAAGTTTCAGCAAAATCCCACTCAGGCTGAGTTGCAGCGGGGAAGGCAAGCAAAGTGGCGTCGCCTGGAAACTGTCATTAAACAAGCGCTTAGAGGTCAGCCAGTCAGTGTTATTTATCGAGGTAACGAGATTGTGCTCAAAGACAATCAGACAGATTCCTCTAAAGTAATGACAGCCTTACAGTCGTTGCGAAAAAAATACCCCTTTGCGGTCGCCTTGTCTTCTCAATCAATGCCGATGGCAACTGGCGATAAACCAATGCTTTTATGGACACAGACAGCCAACGCTGTTTTGACTTCTAACGCTGCAATTAGCTCCATGCCGCAACGAATTTGGGTTATACGTGAGTCTGTGACCTAAAAGAAAATTCTCCCGCGAAAGCGGGAATCCAACAAATATACAACCTTTATTCTTCCTTTTTGTAACATTTGTGTAAATAACAGCATTCCATGGGCTATAATTAATATTCACTTAATCTGAATCTGTAATATTTGATTATTATCTATTCATCTTTGAATAAATCATGGCCATTATAGAAAAAATTGCTAAATATGTAGCTAAGAAGCCCACCGAAAAAAACGATCATAATAAAACCAAGCATGATTTTTTTTATGATATTCTGCAATTATGGAACGATAATTTACTGACTGTAGAAAGATTAACGCTAAAATTAGAAGCTCTTGAGGAAACAGAGCGTCATAAACTGTTTTACTATGGCCGTAAATGGGGCAACACCGACAAAGAAAAAGCCTCCCCCAACTGCGAGGCAGGGCAATTAATACTAGAGCTTTATAACGCGCTCAAAGTCCCTATGCCAGAGGATTTTCTGGAAAAAATCGTTAATGATGGCATTTCTGAAAAGGGTCTTATCTTTCTCAAGGGTTACCATTATCAAAAATGGTTAAAGAAACCTTTGTTCCCGTATGAAATTGATAACCTTGAGCGTGAATTAAAAGGGTTATTAAAGCTTGATCTGAAAAATAATTTATCTCTTGCCGCGGCCCTTCATCAGGATTACGAAAAACTCGATATTTTTCTTTTGCTGAAAAAAGCACCTGCTTATTTACCAGAAGTTATTTATCGGCTTTATCAGCTTGCCGAATCTGACGAACAAAAGAAGGATTTAATTAACTTTTTAGTTGAAAAAGCTCGCGAAGATGAGTCACTGTCACTAGTAAAAATTCTGTCTGAGGTAAATGTTGATCTGGCAGCTACTCTGGTTAAAAAAGGCTTACAGAATCTCTTTGCTCTTCCTCATTCGATGCAGAATGCCATATGCACTTTTTTAGAGCAAAAAAAGGATTTTGCCACCTTAAACGATCTCCGTGACCAAATTTTTAATGAGAATGAAAATGCTCCGCTGCAGGACATTGATAGAGAGCAGTTCTTTAAATTACTGAATGAGGGTCAATACAGGAAGGATGCAAGTCTAGCAAAACATGAGGCACATGATACCTTCAACCGCTTGGTTGATATGGTTTATGAAAAAGCCATTACAAATCCCGCTCAGGCCTTTGCTCAGTTGCAATCTACTCCGGCCCTGCAATTAATTGAAAATTATCTTAAAAAAGATCCTGCTGACTATAAAGCCAGTTTTTTTTCCGATTTGGCTGCAGACATAAAAGTATCGGGATTGTCAGTCAAGGTCTTAAATAACCGCCTTCGTTGGAGCGATACTGAAAAATTATTCGATAAATGGTGTGGATTTGGCGGTCCAAAAAGCTCGAGAGCCGCTGCTCTTATGGAGGAGTTGTATAAATTCGCAAGCCAAGGCGCTAGTTTAGATACTGACCTTATGATAAACCAGGGTGTGTTGCCTGATGAGGCTAAAATTGATTTTGAAGGACCTCTAAAAAAGGAAGTGGAGAATCGTATACTCCAACCGCAAAGAGGGTCCATTTCGCCTATTCAACGAAAAATCAGCGCTGCTTTAGACTATTTTAAGTCCTTTCAACATTTTATGAACAGGGCTTCAGGATATAATCAAAAGAAAGCAGAGGCTATTTATCAAAACTATTTGCTTCAAAAAGGTTTGAGCTTGGCTAATGACCAAGAGCAGGCAATCTTTGATCCGCAGGGCCATGTTTTAGTAACGGTTTCCCTGGATGAAGACGATTATGCCAACATTGTTAGGCAAATTAATAAAGAAGCGGGTGGTGATAAAGAAATCCTTGAGCAATTACTTGGCGCTAAGCTGACTAACCCCACCTTTTGTAACCTCGATATTGCAGCGCATAAGGAACTTCGAACCAAATTTATTGTAGAAGCTGCCAATAAAACTAACCTTAATAAAGATGTTTTTGATCGTTTTCTCTCATCATGGGATCGCGGTTCGGTAATTCCTTTACAAGAAGAAATGTCGATGCATATTTCTTTGAGTTTACGCGCAATTGAGAAATTTATTAATCAAGAAGGCCCACTCTTTGTTCTGAGTGAAAAGGGTCGGCAGCAATTATTTCTGGCGATTAATGGCTTGGTCATGGCAAAATTTAGTTCAGCTTTAGTGGCAGCTAATCAGGGCAATATTAATTATGAGCAATTGAATAAACACTTGGATGAAGCTCGTGAAGTATTAGCTCCTGAATGTAGGAAACTTTTAGTAGACGCTATCTCATCGGAAATGTCTGAGAAAGACTTTAAGAGTTTTAAAAATAATTTGTTACCTCAACTAAATGATAATTTTTTTACCAGCACGACTGCAACAGGCTTGGACTATTTACGCACTGATGCCGCTAATGAGACGATTGTTCGTATCAGCGGTACTGAAAAAACCTCACACTCTAAGAAACAAGGTAAAAAAGAGCAAGCACTGCGCCTTATTTTACGCAATCATTATAATGCTTATGAAGATAATCATGTAACCTCTTATTCTGAGAATTCTGTTGAGGCGCGAGTCCCCTCCATTGCAGATATAAATTTGGAACATAGCATTTCAGTTTTTGATGTGTCCATAAAACTTGAGTTAAGTCATGAGCTACTATCTAAAAAATTAGGTGGCTATAAAGGCCCATTGATTTACAATTTACTTACTTCTCTTCATTCTAATGCTTATGATAATTCATTTTTTGAGGCAAATAATAAACAAAGAACCTCTGCGTCGCGTATCTTGAAAGGTTCCCATTTATATAATTATTTGCAACTCCAATCTGGTGAGACAAAAGCCTTGGTTTATGTTCAAAATATACCTGTTAATCAGCATACCAATAAGTTGGACCTGCATTCTCTGGATGAGGCTACAGCAGAAGCGACGTTAATGACGGAAGTGGCTTTATTGGCTACTTTTGAACACCATGCATCGGTATTTCCACCCAGTTTGCGCAAGCGAATTCTAGAAACTCAAGCCTACATTCATGAGAATTACCTTAAGTTTTTACCTGCGTTTGATGATGGCAATCATTATTTCAAAGCCTCGGATCCTGGCAAGGAATCCATTGCTGTCCTTGAGAATCAAAAGGCCCTCTGGCAGGCCCACAAGATTCCGCCAGCTGATAATCTTCAAGCCCTTGCTGTCCAGGTTTTATTTAAAATGATGGCGAATAAGGACTATCAAAAGAAACAATTTGGTCTTCTAACGCAGGCACTTTCTGTATTTGTAGAACCAATGTCTCAATCAGGCTGCAAAAGTGCTAATGAACGTTACCAGTCAGTTTATGGCCGTGTAGAATTATTGAAAAGTATGATTGAGATCCCCCCCGAGAAACGCACTTATACCCATAAAAAAATACTTAGTGTTTTGAAGTGCTATGTAAAGGGTAGTTCAACCGCCAAAGAATTACAGGCTGCCCTAGATACGGCTTATAATCGTACTCTTTATAAGGCTCCCTTTAGTCCGGAAGATCAAGGTGGGGGTTCAAAAGTGCAGGCAACGTCCAATACCTCTGATCGAGGCAAAATTTCAGAATTTGATACTAACTTTGCAGAGACGAATTTTTTGACCCGATTAAAGCAGAAATTTGCAGCCTCAATGCAAGCACATAAAGCCCATTTGACAAAGGTTTTCACCGAGCTGTTTAATGATAAAAAGCCTGCAGAAACGTTCAAAATAAGTATTTGAACGATCAACTTATCTCAGGTTCGTCATTTTGAGCTTAGCGGGAAGAGCTCGCCGCTAGTCGTTATTCTTTTTTTTATGATTATTTTTCCATTCAGAATCAATAGAGCCTCTTTCATGACTATTTAATTTTTTATCGAGAGCAATTCTGTCGTCAAAAACAAAACAAGAGCCTTCCCAGAGGGAATTTTCGTCGGGGATTGATTCCAAATAATTCAAAATACCGCCGTTCAATTGATAAACCTCGTTAAAGCCCAGTTTTTTCAGGTAAGCAGTGGATTTTTCGCAACGTATACCACCAGTGCAAAACATAGCGATTTTTTTAGCCTTATTCGCGGTTAAATGCTCTTCTACATAGGCAGGAAAATCTCTGAAATTGTCCGTGCTCGGGTTTATAGCGTTTTTAAAAGTGCCAAGTTTAACTTCATAATCATTACGTGTATCGATTAAAAGGACCTCTGGATCAGCGATTAATTTATTCCAATCCTCTGGATCTAAATGAGTACCCGGTTGGCTGCGAGGGTCGATATTTTCCACTCCCATTGACACAATTTCCTTACGTATCTTTACCTTTGCTTTTGAGAAAGGATTGAAATCATTATAGGTTTCTTTAAAAAGCAAATGTTGCAAGCCGGGGTAGCTTTTGAGATGATTCATTAGAGGGTCTATTTCTTCTCTAAGACCGCTAAAACTACCATTTAAGCCTTCAGAAGCAACAATAATCGTTCCTTTAACGTTGTTAGCTCTCATTGTTTCCAGGAGCGGTTCTCGCATCAATTCATAATCGCTAAGGGGGGTAAATTCATAAAAAGATATTATTACAAAGTGATTCATTTTTTACCTGATTGATAAGTATTGGTTTATCACAGATCCGTTCGTGCTGAGGAGGCATTTTGCCGTCTCGAAGCATCCTCGCCGGACTCAGCCAGCCCGAACGGTTCAGTTAAAGAGTTTTATATCCAGAACTCATGTTAATTTAACAATAGGCGCTTATTTTACATTATTTTAAGAGTGAATAAATGTTAAAAGTGCAGAATAATACACATTCTGCACTTTTTTGCTTGCACTGAAACGGACAAAGGGGCTATAGC
>JACCSX010000281.1 GCA_013812775.1 Tatlockia sp.
TTATCAAGGGTGCTTTTTCAGGGTCTTGTACACAAGTAACCAAACACGATCTATTATAGTTTCTAATTCTTTGTAAGCCTTCAGCCCATTGTTGTTTATAATCCTTAAGATTCCAATACTCAAGTGGAATATCAAATTTTTCTTTGAAATTATTTATAGTAATTTCACCTAATACACAGGGTATATTATTAACTACTCTTGGTTTATTATTAAGAATTTTAATCGATAAGTTTAGCATATTATTTTACTTTATTACTCCAGATCTATTATCCATTCAGCAGGCATTGGCTCATCTGGTTCCGGCATTATTCGTTCATCCAAAAAATCATAACAATTATTAGGTGTAAATCGCTTATCTCCTATCTTATTCGAATAAAGGTGAGCAAAAAGGATTTGGTTTCTAATAATAATCTTATTACCAACTTTATATAAATTCCACCAATTAAGAAAAGGTGACTTTTCTGGATCTTGAACATAAGTAACAAAACATGACTTATCATGAGTATTTATTCTCTCTAGTCCGTCTCTCCATTGCCTTTTATAATCTTCTAGAGTCCAATATTCTAAAGCAATACCAAATCTTTCATCAAAATCCCCGATAGTGATTTTGCCACGGGCACAAGGAACACCTTCAAAAACTACTATTTCTTCTCTAATAACTTCTATATAAATCTTATTCACTTTTACGTTCCTAGTAAGAATAAGCAAGTTTTTTAATATTTTTATCTTATCCAATCAACATTTTTATGCTAAATATGTTCATACTAATCAATAGACTTTAATTCTGCTTCATGCAAATACTTGCATTGTTCATAATTGCCCTTCATAATACTAAGCAATTCTTCAGTTTTATTAAGCCATTCAAGAGCAACTTCTTTGCTTAATTTAACTATCAAATGAGATTGGTAATTTTTTAAGAATTCCTCATAAGTAATAAAGTTCTCACCTTCTTCAGGATCTATTGAGCGCCAAGAATAGAAAGGTGTTACTTCTAAAAATATTTCCGAGTTTTTATTGTATATCCAAATTCCTCTTTCTCTAGAATCCCACAACAAATATTTCATTCCTATCCACTTTTTGTGCTTCTCAGCAGGAAAAGATAAATACTTATTTCTATCTTGAAAATATTCATTAGCAAGATATCCTATATCTTTTATTATGGAGCAATCGAGTTGTAGTTGGCTTTCCTGAGCCTCTTTTAACAAATAATTTAGTTCTTCAACAGCTATTTGAATACAATGATATTCATATAATGTATAGGATTGCTCATTCTTATGAAGTGTTATAGTTACTTGCTCACAACCTTCTAATTTAGTAACCGGGCAAGGTAGTATTGCTTCGATAAAAATAGTATCATCTATTTTAAGGATTATATTATTCACAATTTAGCTAATCAATTAAGAGATTAATAATTTCCCATTATTCTAAATCTACTACCCATTCAGATACTTTTTCTTTTGAGTTCCTCCTATTAGGTATAAAATCATAGCATGTATCTGGAGTAAATTCTTTACTACCAATTCTCTTTCTATAGATATGCGCAAAAAGTATATGATTTTGAACATAGATTTTATTATCAATTTTATACATAGGCCACCAATTAATAAAAGGCGATTTACTAGGATCTTGTACGTAAGAAACAAGACATGACTTACCATGGGTTTTGATTCTTTCAAGTCCTTCTTGCCATTGTCTTTTATAATCATCTATAGACCAATCTTCAAGTGCAATATTGAATCTCTCATCAAAGTCACCAATAGTAATTTTACCCCGTGCACAGGGTACTTCCTCAACAATAACTATCTCTGACCTAATAACTTCTATGTATATATCCATCAAAACTTTCCTAAGTAAGAATAAGTAAACTTTTTAATTTTTCTCTCAAGTTAGTAGTACTTTTACACTAGATTTGTTCAGGTTAATCAATAGAGCTAACTTCAGCTTGATGAAGATACTTACATTGTTCATAATTGCGCTTCATAATACTAAGCAGCTCTTCAGTTTTATTAAGCCATTCAAGAGCAACTTCTTTGCTTAACTTAAATAGCAAATATAGTTTGTAATTTTTTAAGAACTCTTCATATGTAATAAAGTTCTCACCTTCTTCAGGATCACTAAAATGCCATCTATAAAGAGGAGTAACCTCTAAAAAAATTTCAGCGTCTCTATTATATATCCAAGTACCTACTTCACGAGGACTCCAGAGTGAATAGTTCATTCCTATCCATGTTTGATTATTTTCAGTAAGAACTAGTTTTTCATTAGGACTCTCATTAAAGTACTCATTAGCTAAATAGCCTAGATTCTTTACTATTGAAGGGTGAACTTGCAATTTTTGTTTTATCGCTTGGTTTAATAAAAAGTTTAAATATTCCATAGCTATTTGAATGCAATGGTGTTGATAAACTATATAACTTTGTTGACCTTGATTTAATGTTATAGTTACTATTTCACAACACTCAAGCTCTTGAACAGGATAGGGAATTAAAATTTGAATAAAAGCATCTTCATTAATCTTAAACAATATTGCATTATTCATGGCTAAGTTCTTTCACGATTTTTCCTTTATTACTAACAAGGCCAGCCTTTTTTAGTGCTTTTCGCTCATCTCTTGTCAGATCACTCCAGGGTGCTTGATAACCATGATATAACTTTTCGCGCGTCTTTTTTAAAATAACAAATTCGTTATTACTAATCCCAATTCTATGTTCAGCTCAATCAATAGATTTCACTTCTGCTTCATGCAAATACTTGCATTGCTCATAATTGCCCTTCATAATACTAAGCAATTCTTCAGTTTTA
>JACCSX010000299.1 GCA_013812775.1 Tatlockia sp.
GTCACCGCATTTAATACGTGAATTAAAGTTATTTTACCTCATTGATGATGATAAAAATCCGGATTTATTAGTCGGCGCAATTCATGATGAGCAAGGCTATCAGCTAATTCGCGAAGCCCTATCCCGCCAATACAATTTGGGTTTTATTGAGCCAAATATTCAGGTCTATTCTGTTGACGTTGAAGGTGATCGCTCCCTTACCCTGCAGTATGCGCAACAAAATCGTGTACCAATGGGGGAAGATACCAGTGAGGTTCTAAAACATCTGCATACTTTGTGGAAATTTCCGGTAATTTTACAAGCCGTCGATTCCCAGGGACAGGTTACCGCTGTGTACCATTGTCCGCCCCTGCCAATAGCCAAGACTACGACCTGAAGAATTCTTTTACCCAGGGCATAGCATAATCAGCAATAGGTCGACGTCGTTTAAAACCTGAATTCTGGAGGTCTGCTTAAACCAGCACCCGCATGCTCTTCCTTTATCTCAATAATAAGCTTGTCTAAACCAAGTTTATCAACCATAGCTTGATAATTGGCTGCGATAAGCTTAGTAGGCAAAAGCTTATTTTTTTTATAAGCCTGGTAAATAACTTCCTGAGTAGCTAAATCATCGATTTCATAAGGATATTTGCTGACATAGTGTGCGGGTTCGTCAAGGCGTGCGTTATTGACCGGTATTGTTTTGTTATTCAATTGGGTAATTAACTTAACGGCTATTTGACTATGAGACCAAAGCGGTGGGGAATTTTTATAACCCTTATGTTGACTGATCAAAAAATGAGTTCCCTTAACTCGCTCTATCTCAAGCGTTGATTTATTGCCCTTTTTATCGGTTACCTCAATAATATCAATTAACCCTTCAAGACAGCGTGGGCCATAACCACCTACACAATGCTGCATCTCGGCTCCATGCGCTTTTAAAGCGGCTTCTGAGGTTAGAACCCTGATAGTGAATCCATTTAAGCAGGTATTTTCAATAAGCGGCTGCCAAGAAGGACTTTTGTTTCCAGGAGGCTTTGCTGCTTCAATAACAGCAAGGTTTCTATGCCAACGATTTTCCAAGGGTTCAATCTGACAGAGGGAGACTTTTGTTAACAGCAAATAAAAATGTTTAGCGAGATTTTCTTCGATAATTCGCAAAGATGGGCAGGATTTAGATGACACTAAAACCTTTCTTAAAATTAAATCATTGTATAGAGCATCTAAATAATCCTTTAGATTGCGGAAACTAAAGGCATTTAAATAATCGCTTGAATAATTCTTCCATTTTTTTCTGGAGTTAAAAAATAAATTAGCAGAAATCACTTCATTGGCCTTGGATGGAACCGATTTTAAAACCCTGGCAGTAATTATTGCCTGCCTAAATTCTTTGATCTGAGTCCTGGAATCAGGTATCCAATTTATTATAGCTGATTCCGTTTTTGACTCAGGTTCATCATTTTTCCTATCTAATTTGCAATAGTTTGAAATTAGCGCAGCAAGCAAAATCAGCTCATCAATTGTAGGACAATAAGCCACTTTTTTTATAAAGGTTTTGTTTAATAAAGCCGGGTTATCTTTTATTTCTTTTGGTTTAAAAATAGGCTTTGAATCATTCAGAATTTCATTAACAGAAGGGTGTGAAATTAAAAAATGATGCTGATTTATCTGTTCAGCAGCGCGATACCTGCATTCAAGTGAGCTAGCTTTTACAGAGTAATTGTATCCTGGCCATAGGTGTCTATGTGTTTTTAAGTTAAGTAAGTCAACTACCTTCTGATCCTCCAATTGCCCTATAAATTGTTCCCAAACAGGCTGTGGTATTGCATAAAGTTTTTTGGGATAAATTGTATAAGTATGGTAAGAATCGCCGTAGTTGTGACCGTAAGAATAATTAAGATGAAGGCGATTTAATTTGGGATCTATGATCAGAATATTATGCCAGTTTTTCCCAAAGCAATAAGTCCTAAACGACTTGGGAGCAGTTAAACCCTCAGTTCCCAACTCGCGATCCGTGTAGGCTTGTAAAATAGTAGACCCCTCGCTTTCTATAAGCCGGGCATTACCTTGAGGGGTATTCTTATAAAGTTCTGCATGGTAGGCATGAGAACCCATTTTTCTTTTGAAAATCCCTTGATCTATTAATGTCTTCGCTTTCATAAATTAGACCATATTGAAAAGAAAAGTAGCATTTTTAACCATTTTCATTCTTTTGTCAAATGCACGCGGATTTGAAAAAGATTAATCCCTGCCAATTTTGCCCCAAAAAGCAGCTAAATTTGCCCTTAATCTTATTGATAATCATTTACATTTGTTATAAAGTTGCATTTCTTTTGAAATGCCTTATAGGTGAACAATGATTTTCGATTACTTCCCTTCTGTTAAACCAAAAAAAATTCCCTATTACTTGCTTTTGTTCCTTCTTACTTTAGGTGCTAGTGCAATTATTGGCTTTTTAAGCTTTACAGGCATGTACGCGCTGTTTCCAATAATTGCCCTGGCCTATGTCTCTTTTGGTCTTTCTATCGCCTATGAAGGAGAAATTTTCTTACAAAACATTAAGGGAGCTATTAATAAACTCTTTAAAGCTAATTACTTAAAAAATCAGTTGGCAAATGATTATTTATTGAAGCAATTTAATAAGGATGCAATTGATACCGAAGCAGACGATTGCCCCCAATTTTTCAAGGATTACCGAGCCCAACTTGAACTACTCCATAAATTTAGTCATAAGCGCCTGGATAAAGAGTCCGAAGCCAAAAAAAAGCAGATGGAAAAAACCTTAAAAGATATGGAGGGATGGTTTTCACTTCAACTTTTTGCTGTTCAAGAAGATGCTCAAAAGTTAACAGCTTATGAAATTCAAGTACGTAACTGGCTAAAGGATCACAAACAAGAGAAAAGAAAAGAACTTTATACAAATCGTCAATATGACTATAGATTGGTTTTAGGTTTCTCGGTATTAGCAGGTATTTTCATGGGTCTTGGCAATACCTATTTATTAATTGGAGCCTTTACAACTATTTCCATTGCCAGCCCGCCAGCACTAATTATTGTTATGTCGATTATCGCAGGTGCTGCCTATATGCTGCAAATTTATAATGCAGTAACCGATATGATTCACAATGACACTATACGTTTATGGTATAGCAAAATTCGGCGAGAACTCACCGGAGAGCTTTCACCCCGATCTGTGTTTATTGCAGTTACTGCCATCACTCTATTTACTTTGGCAGTTTTACTGACTCTCTGTTCGGCTGGAACCTGGTGGACAATTATTCAAAAAACGCCGCCACTTTTTAGCTGGATGAGCAAGGTGTCCTCGAATATCCTGGGATTTCTTATTCCACTTATTGTTGGTGGCGCGCAACTTTTATTTAATCTGCAAAATACTACCGAATCGCTGGGGTTGATTGATGAAGCAACGAAGGTTGAGGGCGGTTTTTTTAAAACTTTATGGGAAGGGTTAGTTAAAGCCTACGATCATTGGATGGCCAATGAGAATTGGCTACAAAAATTAAATCCTTTTCGATTTTTGCTAAAAGTAATCATTACCCCCCTGCGCCTGATTCTTTTCCTTGGCCACCTAATCGCTATTGGGGTTACCGCTGATGAAGTCCCGGGAGTCTCTGAGATAGCGACCGCTTTACTTGGTTTTGTTTGTGAATTTGGCGAAGATTTACATTACTTCGCTGGCGACCTTTTCCATACGGATCACGGCCATCATCATGGTATCAAAGATTTACTCAAAGAACGATTTAAAGGGCACGGCCATGATCATAGTGACGATATCCCAACAAAAATACTCCGATTTGTCTTCATCCCTTTATATGCTGCCGCTGCCGCTTGGGATTATATGGCAACGCGCATTGTGAACTCAGGCAAATCGCTTTCCCTGGTAGACGCCTGGGAGAAACAAAGAGGTATTCCTTCAGAAGAATCTGTTGAAATCGAGCCAACCGCAAAAAAACCCTCAAAATATTGGCAAATTGCGCAACCTGTTTACAACATTTCTAAACAGGTCGAAAATTTGAAAAAGGCTACAATCGATCCAGTTTTGGCTCAGAAAAAAGTAGACAGCTTCGAAATACTGGGCAATGATTTGCGTAATATGGAAGGCGAAGATGAAGCGGTAATAAAAAATCGAATTG
>JACCSX010000004.1 GCA_013812775.1 Tatlockia sp.
GTCCTTGGCTAATGGATTCAGCAGCTGCCCGGCCTGCTGCTATCCAGGACTCATTATTGCCTGATTTAATTGCCCCAAATAAAACAACTTCATGCCCTAGCTGCTTTAGTTCCTTTACTACAAACTCATTGACTGGAAAAAGCTCATCACTGACCACTGCAATTTTCATTTTTATATCCCTTTATTTACCCAGCAACCATGAAAACCATAGGGTACTCGATGTGGTAATTGAATAATAGCTAGCGGTTTATCCCTTAGGTGCTGCGCATCCAGTATCACTAAATCACTCGTTTTGCTTGATTCTCGATAAACGTAACTCAATAAAAATCCATCACCCTCTGGCGCATTCATAGAACGAGGAACAAAGACAGGTTCTAAAGGAAATGCACCCTCACCGAAGTTGTGAATCTGTTTTTCACCTGTTTTTAAATCATAATGGACAATAGAATCGAATTGGGTATCCAAGGCCTTGTTAACCGTGCCATTCATATAAGCATGACGATATTGGCGTCCGTTGAATCGTTCATCAACTCGAGGAAATTCCACATTCATATTATCTAGTCGTTCTTGGCTTGCTTTTCCTGTTTTAAGATCAAAGACCCAGCGCGTTAAATAATTGGCATAGGTAACACTATCATCCTCAAAGGCGATAGCCTGATTTGGTATATCATCCATAGCTACCATGTCCAAAATAATCTTATCCCCTTGTTCAAAGGCATTTATCGTATGCATAGCAAGGCAGGCAGGAATTTCAAACCAAAGGACATCCTCATTTTTTCCATATCTTGGCATAATAGCAAAGCGAGAATTTAAGTGAGGTTCCCATTTAAAAATATTCTCTCGCCGCATCACTCGCTGAAAATCCCAGGTTAAAGGAAATAGAGGAAAAATTGTATAATTTTCCGTAATTGCAAAATCGTGCATTAGTGGTAAAAAGGGCATGGTTATTTTTTCTTGATGGCTAATCAGACCCTTTTTATCTGCAATAAAATAACTAAAATCAGGCCCAAAATAACTGTAGAACAACAGTTCTCCCGTTATCGGATCAATTTTTGGATGCGCCATCATGCTGCGCTCAAATTTCTGGTTAAAGGTATAAGTTTTTGCGGCACCTAGATCATTAAATTCAATTTGAACAGGTTGCGCACCTTCATTTAAAGCTAATAAGGTTCCATGATGGCAAATAACATTGGTATTTGCAGTATTTCGAGAACTATTTTTCACCGAATCATCACAAGCCATAAAGTCACGCATGCCACCAAATAAGCCTTTTTTAGCCTTAGATTGCGCTAAAAATCGCTCTGTCCGCACCCATCTGTTCTGATAGCTCAGTTGACCCTGATCAAATTTGAGCGCATGTATCATCCCATCGCCTTCCCACATGTGATAATTTTTTGAATAAACATATTGGGGATTAGGACCATTACGATAAAAAGTTCCATTTAATGCTTTGGGAATTTCACCAATGACCTTTAAGTTATTTAAATCACATTCAAAGGATAAAGGTTCAAAAATACCTTCCAAAAAAACATTTTTTGGGAATGAATTAGTCATGGCTGCCTCCAAGAACGAGTGTCCATTTTTTATAGAGTCGCCGCCATGCATTTTGATCGGCTGGTTGAGCCCAATCGTATTCAATTTTTTTCCAATCAGGATCATCGGGTTCAAAGCCAATTTGTTTAAGATAATTGGCATCACAAATAAAAAACTGCTTTTTGTAGGGCAATAAAAATCCGCCGGATGCTTTAAGCTGTGATTTAGCCTCTTTGTAATGAGCAAACCATAAATTTAAATAACCACCAATGATAAAATGAATCTGCACTTTAAGATCAACCCAGGACTGAAATCCATTTTCAAGGGCTATGACAGCAAGGGCATGCTTAAGTTGAATGCGTTGTTGTAAAATGTCTGAGAGGGTAAGATTAGTAAATTCAGGCAAGCGTTTAAAGCGTTTTGCCGCTCTCGCAGAGTCGCTGCTGCCTAATGATTTTAAAAGAATAGCCGCCTGGATTTTAGCTTCAGCGAGGGTAAATGGTTTAGATGATTTATTCATTTTCAAAATACCTATGTTTATCACCGGCACCCACTAGCTGGCAAACAAAAGGTTAATGAATAATCTAACATTATTAATCTTAAGAGGGTGAAATCTTCTTTTGTGGGTTTAGGCGCCCCTTGTGAGCCTGTGTATATATTACACAGGTTGCTGGGTAAAGTAAAGCTTTTAAAAAATTTCCTTTATAAGGGCTAGGTCCCCCGCCCTTATAACTAGTAAAATTCCCTGTTGTTATGCCTGTTGCTATTCAATATAATTACACATTGTATTTTGATTAATCATAATTCAGCCCATGCAGAGCAGGAGTATTTTATGAAAGAAATGTATGTGATATCTAAGCCCCTCTACCTTTATAGTGACTCCAATTATTTTTTTGGCAATCTACAAAATAAAAGGAGTATAAGTCAGGAAGAACTGTATAATTCGTTTCCAGACTCTGATGTTATTAGAGCATATATAAATGAAGAAGAGGCTATAGAAGCAGTGCGAAAGGAACGTAACTTATCTCTAGTCGAAGATAGAAATCATATCATCGGGGTTGATTATCATTCCAGAACAACTCCAATAATCTACAAAGTAGCCTTAAGACAAGCTATTGTTATCAGAGGAAGTGTTAACAATATTCATTTCGATCAAATTGATAAGAAAATTCCTGTTGAAGTAAAGTGCATAGAAAAAGGATTCGATGATTTTATACCTAAATCCTTCACTTTAACTATTAAGCAATTTCCTTCCAGCTATGAAAAAATATTTTCTTCAGGATTTGGTGATCTCCGAAATCAAAATGATCTAAAGCATTCAGGATTAATCTCAATTTTTGGTGATTATTGTGGCCATAAGATTTATTGGCTAAAAGGTTGGGAAAAACTGGATTTAATTATGCATGGTCATTGGAATAGACATCATGTGGATACTGTTCAATCTGTTATGAATAAATATGACCCAGCTGGGCTAAATGTTGGTGATGATGTTCCAGGTTTTTTAAATGATTTAAAATTAAAATTAATCGAGGCCGGTGAAGAGATAAATCCAAAAGGAAGTCTGGCAAGACGAATAGCCTATGTTCAAGGAAAAATTGGCCAGGATATAATCGATATCAATGAAATAAATGATGAGATTTTGGCAAAGCCATCCTTTTCCAATTCTTAGTTAGGGGCAGGAGTTAGTAACTTACAATGAAAAAAAAAATATCCACTGATCTTGTCTTACACTCATCTGAGCCAATTCAGCTTGAATGTTTGTTTGAAGAATCGTTAAGAAAGTTAGATTATCATATCACTATTCAAACGTTCCAAAAATATCATGATTTATCCTGTTATAGAGATTTTGATCTGAACTATGCAAATGAATATGGATCATGTAATCCACAACTCCTAATAAAATATATCAGCCTCATGGTTAATAGGCCCATCAGCAATACCCTTATAATTAAATTAATTCCTCATTTTAAAAAATATTGGTCGGAAGAATATCAGGCTATTTTATTTAGCCGTCTTTATGCGAAGAAAGGTTATATCAACGATTGGGAACAAGTGGAAAAAGACTCCAAGGACAATTTTTCACTTTGTCTTAATATTGATGAGGAAACAACCAAAAAGGAATTCAATTCTTGTTTAAAAAACCAACAATATACTGCAGCGCTGGTTATCTTTGCTAAGGCAAATGATCTTGACTTGTTTGGGGTGCGATATTCTTCATCTATTTTCGCTCTGATATTAAATCTTACAGATGACAATTTTTTCGATAAGACTATTAATAACGATTATTTATTGGATCTGATTTCTTATATTGGTAAAAATTTTCCCTATTCTGGTTATCCCAGTGAAGATTATGCAACAATCTTTTATTCTCGAATATTGAATAACATAGAGAAAATTAATAATTGGGAGGATCTTGAAAAAGCCTGTCAGAGACAATTAAAAATAGACTATGACAATGTTTTATTCTTGAGTATTAATGCAATCTCTTTGCCAGCAATTAATTACTTATTGCAGACAAAAAAGACAGATATTAATCAAACAGGTAAATTCTGGTACAGTGGGGAGGATGTTGGAATGAGCCAAGGTTATTGTTATACACAATATCAAAGTACTTGGCTTCAAATCACTCTGACTCCTCTTCAACTCATGGTGGTGATCTTAACTAGACCGGATAATCTATATAGCGGCGCTAAACTAGCGGAGGCTCTGTCGCTATTCGTTGAATATGATAAGCACTGTATCAAAAGCCAGGATAATTTGGGGAGACATATCTACTTTTATCTTGATAGATATGCAAGGATTAAAAAAAATGAATTTCAAATACATAAAAAATCCATTGAAACTATCATTCCTCCTATAGGTAGTTTGAATTCTGAGAAACCCACGGATTCAATTCAAAAATCAGAGAATAATTTACCGCAAGTGGAGATTGATGAGAGAAATTCAATAGAACAAAAATCAGTTAAAGACGCGCCAACTAAAACTTGTAATCAGTCTCATTTGGCCATCTCGGCAATACCCTTTTTTAAGCTAAATATTGTGAGGATAAAAATGAGAAAAATGAATTGGTTAACGAATTCAATTTAAGTTAAGAGGATTGATCTAAAAAGGCGATGCACTTATTAACTGCATCGCCTTACCGCTCTTAAATATTCATACCCTGATTTTGCATCCCTGGTTGTTTCGGATTATTAGATTCACTTAGCTGCTTAGCTATTTTGTTCATCAGTTCCAAGTCTGTTGTAATAATTGAAATTTCCTGCAAATTTGACAATTGAATTGTTAAACAGGCTTGTAGAAAAGCGTTACAGGATTCTTCAAGGCTATAACCACCTGCGCCCGTTCCAAACAGCGTTAATTCAACTGATTTAAAACCATCATTATCTAATTGTAATAGGGTGGTTTTGTATTCATTCACTAAAAGGGTGCAGTCAGACGATATTTCATTTTTCTTATTTTGAATGCTTTGAAAATAAATGTAGCGATTAAAACAAGCACTGGCCGCGGGTGAATTGAAAATTGCATTTTCTGTCATCCCTTTTTTAAATTCCCTTGCAAAAGCCTCTACATTTCCATTACGTGAATTCACTTCGTTGCAAAGGCTAGTTAAGGCACTTTTACTGTATAAACTTAATCCGCTTGGTAATTCTTTTCGGTTTGCACTTACAGAAACAACCAATGCCTTATTTTTGGCATTTAGACCTTGTTTTGATCTAGAATAATGGCCAATATCCTGTACCTTTGAAAATAGGTTTACCACAGAACAGAGACAACTTTTTCCCTTATTTTCATAATTAAGAAAGTTATAGCCTTGCATCTCTTCGAAAGTGTCAACTAATTCAAGGTAATTATCATCAAAGGTTGCTAAAGTAATTTCAGATATTTCATCTCTACGCGCCAGGTCTCTTAGAGCGAATTTGAAATTTTTACCAAAATCAGTAGGTTTATTCCCAAAAGCGCCACAACCAATAGGCAGAACAATAAGCTTGACCGACGAATTTTGTTCTCGAGAAATGGATTGAGTCAGACTAAGAATATCTTCGGATAATTGTCTGAAATTAGCATCGCTCCCGAAAAAAAAGTCGCTGGGATTAGAACCAATTAAACGATTATCCTTAGAGGCTACAGAGATAACGTAGATGTTCGAGCTGCAGTTATTTAAAAAAGCTTGTTTTTCTTCACTATTTGGATTTTGTAATTGCGCAATCGATGGCAAATTTTTATTGTCTGTAAAGATAATATTTTGATTCAGGTGGGTTCGATTAGAGAGCTCCTTAGCCTGATAATAGAGGCAGTAGCCTTCAAAACCGGACTTGGTTATTGTCTTAAGCATATGAAGGGCTAATTCTTTTGAAGAATCTGGGCCTGAAATGGGAAGAGACTTGGAAGATAAGATATTCTCAAAAATAGTCAGAATAGACATTAAAATATTTTTTTGATAAGCACCCGTGGCATTTTCCAGGAGCATGCGTAAAAACAAATCGCTCTGCCGACAGAGAGCTTCCTCAGCCGAGCCTTTTCCATAAGAAGAGACACCACCTAAGAATTTTCCATTAGCCGCATTGGTAACAACTACAGGTTCCTTGGCCTTGGATTGATTGTTACTATTAATGGCATTCAGTGTATTTAAATATCGACTTATTAACAGGTTGACCAGATCGTTCTGATTGCTCTCTAATTGCGTTTTCATTATTTGAATTTGTTCAATAGGAGAGGGCAAGGGATCAAGGTAGATATACACAAAGCAGGATAATAGATTGTGATAAAACAGATTGACCTGATCTTTAGATTTCCAACAATTATCCACGACAGTGGACTCTGCGAAATATTGGCCAGTGGTAAACAAGGAATCTGTTATTTCATTGGGAACGCCAGCATCCTCGGTGATTGGAGAATGATGAGGATTCAGGTCTTTGAGCTTTACCATTGGTTTACTATTGGCAAAGAAATCAGAAATTTGGATAGGAGTCGCTTTTGATTGTATAAGGGGGAGGTAATCCGCAATAACCAGATTTAAAGTTAATTCTTTTTTTGATTTCATTTAACACTCCTGAGTAATCATGTATGGGAGAAATAGGTAGATTAGCCTTCAAAAAGATTAAATATTAAACATTTATTAAGTATATTTGATTTTAAGTATTTTGCACACCGGGGGTTTTACTAGAATTACCCGATATGGAGAGCCTTCCAAAGAATAATTTCTAATATCATACTGAATATTTATATATAGTCCCATTTCTACCTAATTCTTAAATCTAGTAAAACTCCCGTTTACAATTTATTAAATCTCAAATACAATTCATTATGAACATAAATTAATCATGTGACTATCAAGATGCTGGATCGCAATGAACGCGGAAATGTTTCACAAAATATCCAAGACTTTATCGGTGACACCGAAAATACAATGACTGCTGAGCTGAGTGCCAGTGCTGGTATTGTTATACAAAAGTTATCTAAAATTTATTTATCAGAAAATTCTGAAGAGGAAATCGCTGTTTATCTTGAGAAGCTTTCTAAATGTATTTCCTCTCAATCTGATGAATCATTGCAGTTGGTATGGGCATATATCCAAGAACGAATTGAGGAAACGTCTAACGTTTTAGACCTTGTATCGATTTGGCAGAATGGAAAATTAAAGCAGAGGCTGATGCCGCTCAAACGTACCTTGGCTTTAGTTTATGCTGCTCTAACGGATGAAAAACAATATTCTGATCATTTCGATCTCTATTCAAAGGAACTTTCAGAGGAAGAAAACGAAACAATCAGGCTCAAACGAGTTGACGCTGACCAATATGACAGGCTTACAACCTTATTTAATTGTTTTAAGGACATACAAAAATTAGGCGATGAAATTTGTCATCAGGGTATTCGGCATGAGTTTGTGCTTACGCTAAATGGCGTTTATCCAGGCGTTTGGATTATTGAAGAGTTCAAATTATTTTTGACAGACATGTTATTTGAACATGTTTATCAGCAATTAGAATCTATACGTCAAACTGATCCGCAGAACTTTTTGCAAATATTACTTGTAGAAATTAGCAGCGCTAAAAGACAGAAGGAATTTAAACATGCTCTAAAAAATACAAAGCAAGATTTAATCGATAAAATAGCTGCAAAATGTATTGAGCACGGAATTAATCCAGCTAAACAAACCGAAAAAATTAATAATTATGTAAACGCAATAAATGATTTCGAGCTACCTTTGGGAAGCCAAAAAACCATCCATTGCATAAAAGAAATTATGCAAGCGACAGCTCTTCGAATGATAGAGGTAAGACTCTTTTGCTTGTCAAAGACTGGATTTATACAAAATTTCAATTAGATACGCCTGAAAATGAACAGCAATTGCAATCTTTTGCTGAGGCAAACAAGACCTATGGTTTATTCAAGAATTTTATTTCCGTATTGCCAACCTGGAACCATGAGCAAATAAAGCCAGAGGATATCTATTTATTACAATCTTTATTGGACTCCTATTTTTCAGACTGTATAACAGAAGGAGCTCCTTGTATTGCATCAAAATTATTATTAACACAAATGGAACTGTTCCAGTCGGCTTGTTTGATCTATGCAAGGGATGTACGCATGGATTGGATTGAAAACTTTTTCGCTCTTTGGAGCATACCTACTGATGAATTTAAACAACATAAATTGTTATATAAACAATTATTAGCTCCCTTAAAGAAAGAAAAAATTCTGTTAAGCGATTCCTTTATTCAAACGCAATTTCAATACAATTGTGAAGTATACCTAACGCCCTATATCATTAATCGTGTCTTTTTGCATGCCATCCTTGTTCCACCCTTATTATGGACAACCTCATTTGCCAAAATTATGTCTGAAGTATTTAACTTTGTTTCAAAGGGATTTGAAAATCATGAAAATCTCTACCAATCCGAGAAGCTCAAAATGGATTCCTATTCTCGACCCTTGTTAAAACAATTAAACTATCTGATTAATTATCATGCATATTTGCAAGGCGATAAATCCGCTGTTGAACCAAAAGCAGTTACAATGTTTGTACCAATGCCACATTTGGTGAAAAAGTTAGGCACTTTAGCTTGGGTGTTGATTCTTTTACCGAAATCTCAACGACAAACATTTTTGATGGACTTGGATGCTGAGGTTTTAAAAAAGATCATTTCAAAATGGAGTGAATTAAAGGTTGTCCTTAAAATATTAGCTGAATCAGATCGGATGACGCTGGTTAATATTATAGGAGCTGAAACTTTAATAACCCTCTTAAAAGATGGTTATGACTTAGAATCTCTTCTTAAAAAATTACCCGAATTAGAACGCATAATCCTAATTAATAAAATAGGCGGTGAAACTTTAGGACCGATCATTTTTGATATAGATGAATTAAAGTCTGTGCTTAAACGTTTACCTGAATCAGATCGTATAACTCTAATTGAGAGTTTAGGTCCAGAAGTTTTAAAAAAGATCATCGAAGATAAGGATGAATTAAAGTCGATACTTAAAAAACTACCTGAAAAAGATCGCATGACTCTCATTAATATTGTAGGTGTGGATGCCTTAAAAACGTACATTAAACAAGGGTTTGATCTAGGTGTAATACTTGGAAAATTAGCTGAAAAAGATCGAATAACCCTGATTAAATTTCTAGGCCTTGAATTTTTAAAAACGATAATTACAGATACAGCTAAATTAAATTCACTCCTTAATGACTTCGCTGAATTGGATCGAATAAATCTACTGCATACTATTGGATCGGAACCTTTACAAACGCTTATCAAAGATAGAAAAGAATTAAAGTCCCTCCTTAATGAATTAGCTGAATGTGATCGAATAAGTCTAATCAATACCCTAGGTCTTGAAAGCTTAAAAACCCTCATCAAAAATGGATCTGGATTAAGTTCTATTCTTAAAAAATTACCTGATCCCATGCTCCTAATTAATAATATAGGCATTGAAGCATTAAAATTACTTATTGAAGATGGGTATCAGTTAGCGTCAATAGTTAATCGATTACCTGAACTAAATCGCCTGCCTTTCATTGATGATTTAGGTCTTGAGTTTATAAAAAGGTTGATTACAAATGAAGGTACATTAACATCACTCCTGCGTGATTTAGCTGAATTTGATCGAATAACCCTACTTAAGAGTTTCGGATCTGAGGCTTTAAAAAAGATAATCAATAATGAAGAGGAATTAGAATCAGTCCTTAGTGAATTGTTGGAATTTGATCGAATAATTCTAATTAATACTCTAGGATACGAAGCTTTAAAAACGCTCATCACAGATGCAATTGAATTAAAGTCTATTCTTAAAAAATTACCTGAATCTGATCGCCTTCTCCTAATTGATAATATAGGAACTGAAGCTTTAAAATTGATCATAAAAAATAGCTCTCAGTTAACAAAAATTCTTAAACAATTACCAGAATCAGATCGTATAACTTTAATAAATTATATGCATGGAATTAATTCAATAAATAGACTCATTACAGATGTAGATGAGTTAATGAAATTGTTTGAGCTATGTCCCCCAAAAGATTGGACGATAATTGCTAACCTTTTGGAAATCGAAGCTTTGGAAGAAGATATAATTGAAGAGTTATTAGATAAAATAATCTTTATAAAAAAACAAGACTCGGATATATGTGAAACTAATCTTGGAATAAAAATCTATGCTCAAGGCAAAGAAATATCATATAAAGGATGCTTAACCAGTTATGTAATGGTTAATAAACTTTTGCAATTAGTTTTAGAACATTGTCTAGGCTCAGATCAAAACTCGAATCGCTTAATAATATCATTAGCTCTAAATAATATGAATTGGGAATCAAATAAAAAAGAACTTTTCTTACTTAAACTAATAGGATTTATTAACCCAAATCGAGACTTTTTAACTGCTATTTCTTTGGGAATACTCACAGTTAAATTAATGATAAGTAGAGGCTATACACCTACTAAAGAAATCTGTGAAGCAGCCATCCTTAGTGGAGATCATCAGATCATTAATTTTTTATTAGAACAGAAAAACGCCGATTTTGAAGGAGCTCGAGTTAATTTAATTAAATCGGGTTATACCCCCTTAATGTTTTATGCCGCAATAAACAATAGGAGGAAGGTTGAACACTTAATAGCTTTTTCAGAAGATGAAGATATTGAAAAAACATTGATAAACTCTGCAAAATTGGGGCGTTCAGAGATAGTTAAAATTCTAATTGCTGCGAGGGTAACAAAAAAACAAAAAAACATAAATTTAGTAGCAATAACCAGCGAATTTTCCCAACAAAATGCTTCAAATTCGGAGCCAGAGATTTATACGACTTTTATTCGAAACTCCCAAGCTAATCTTCCTGCAAACATCAGACAAACCTCCTGTTTTTCTGCCCGCCAAATTAGAGACATTAACTCAAAAATTAATGAGCTTGAAAATGAAATAGACAATAGCTGTCTTGGTTTTTTTGAATCCAGGAAAAATCAGAAAATTGCTGGCCTTAAGCAATTATTAAAAATTGCAGAAAAACCGGGAATATCTATTGAAGAAGCTATAAACCAAGTTGAAAAAGATGAACGCTTTCCAGAAATTCGCTCAGGAGTTTTTAGTACCAGAACAGCAAAACTTTTAGATTCTCTTTTAGAAATTCAAAACTTAAGTTCCATGCAAGCTAATTAGGAGAACAATTATGCTTTTTAAATCAGATCAGACACTTGAAATTATAATGGAAAATAAAGAAGAGATGGAAAAATTCATTTTAAAAATAAATTTTATAAAAGGGTTAATTGATAGAGACGCTGATTTTTTTACAATAAAAGAAAAGTTAGAGAATAAAGCACAAATCCAGGAAATTTTTGAAGTGGAAGACAATGAGGAATCAGCTCTTGCTCAACTTTTAGAAGATATCGATGGAGAAAAGCTTGAAAAACCCTTAACTAAAACAACTTTTTTTGATGCAATCATAGATGATTGGTTTCAATCCAAAGTAGTCGGTTTGATGTTTGCTGGTGAAATGCCAAAGGATGGACATGATCCTAAAGATGATTTTTTAAATTTCACTTTTTCACTCGCTGAAAAGATGAAATTAGCAGACCTTAAAGTAATTTCTCCTGAACATCAGATATGGAATGAGTTGTTTAGATCAAATGATCCAAATATTAGAAGAGGCTTGAATGCTTGTCCTTTAATTGTCGAGGGTAATAAGGTTAAATTTGCTGATGATAGTCTAATTGATTATTTTATTGTTCGTAAATCTTATGAGGAGTTTTTAGATAATGAAAATTATGAACAATTTATAAAATAATATTGTTTAAAATTGCATAAACATCAAATTAATAAATCCATAATCTATAGCAAGATTAGTCAATTGAATTGAGTTTATGCAGTTTAATTTTTTTTTAATCTTGGCCAAATGAGATTCAACTGTTTTTTTAGAAATAAATAGTTCTTTAGATGTTTTTTCTGCGGAATAATGATTGAAAAAATAATGAAGGCATTGGGCTTCCCTCAAAGTAAATTTTACTTTGCCATAATCAAATAATTCACAATTTTTTTTCCATTGCTGTTTGCAGTTATTAACTTGAATGATTTGAGTAATAATCTGAATAACCTCTAATGGGTCAAGTTTTAAATGAAATTGTTGAGCCCCATTGATAAATTTTTTAAGCAAGCAATCAAAAGAAGGATTTTCAATAGGTATGGATATGCCTTTAATTCCAATTATTGAATTGACTTTTCCGAATAAAGGCGCTTTTATAGTCAGTAAATCGATTAGTTTATTTTTGGCACTTAGAGTAGGCTCGATAAAATACAAGGATTTTTTATGTTTTGTCACTAAACGGTCATTAGAGATAAACATCTGACTACTTTTGTGCCAGGGTAGCATTAAATCATTTTTTCCAATCGCATCTTTAACAGAGGTTAAGCCGGCAATTTCGGCGAATGCATCATTACATCCTAAATAATAACTATTGAGATCCTTATAAAGAATGCTATCGGTCAATGCTATTAACGATTTAGCCATTTTAAAGGGATGTGAAGAAGTATTTATTGGAGCCATCTTTACTTAAAATATATTTATTGGGATTGAATTATAGCATTTAAATTGCCTGCCCATAAGCAGGGGCCAGGTTTCTCTGAGACTATAGACTTAAGATATATATAGTTATTTAAACTAGTAAAACTCCCGGTAGTAAATTCTTTGATTATCAAATATAATCCATTATGTGCATTAACTAAGCTAATGAGGTCAACATGCCAAGATATGAATTTTGGTCAAAAGATGCAGTAGATTATGCAACCATGCCAACAAGATTGGCTTATTATCTCTTTTTTGATAATTATCCTTCTGACGAAAATTGCTTAAAAACAGGTTCTCGGTCAATTGTAGGGGGTGCTTTTATCTTATTGAGTCTGCCTGTCGATTTGCTAGTTGGGCTATTTACCTTGCCTGTTGCAATTTTTCATGATCTTTTTGCTTTCATTGGCAACTGTTTTGATGATTTGATAAATAACCGTAGCCATCCCTCTTCATTTAAGAATTCTTATTTATACCTTGGAACCAAGATAGCTCTACTGCCAAGCCTGGCAACGGGTGCTACCATTTTAAATAGTTTTGGAATTGATAGCGGTTGCTTTGATGGTGGCTATGATCCCATGTGGGGTGTAGCGATGATTCCAATTTTTATCCTATCCCTTCCTCTAAGTCTACTTTTAACAATTCTCGCTTTACCTGTTGCTGCCACTGCCGATTTTTTTAAACTAGTTGGGAATTGTTTTGACAGTGCTGAGGTGCAGCATAGTAGTTTCAGTTGTTAAGAGGAATAAGGGTTTATTTGTTGAGCAAAAAACATACAAGTAATGTATAATTAAGATTAATGAATATTTCTGGTCAATATTATGAGTAAATGTGACATCTTTATTCAAAAATCTAATGATGTAAAAAATATTTTAAAATCACTCTATCCACTTCCAGTAAATTCGGGCATCAAAGATTTAGAAGGTCGGTATCTAGACTGCAGTCCGTATCTTATTGATTATGTTGGAAAGAATTCAATAAAGGATCTTCAAGGAGCTAGAGATTCAGAACTTTGTTGGGGCGAAAATTGGGAGTTATATAGAGAGCATGATCAATTGGTTGAGAAAAAACAAAAAACCCAGTTTTTTATTGAGCCAGCTCGTAATGCTAAAAATGAACTAATTCCTTTGTTAAGCATTAAAGCCCCTCTAAGTCTTTTCTCAAGTTCATTTTCAGGAATTATTGGTGCCAATATTTCCCTCAATCAGATTGCTTATCAGGACATTTTATTGCAATTAATAACCATCGGAGAAAAGCTACATTTAAACTTGGATTCTCAGAAAATGATCCAAATAACAACCCAGGCTTTTCAATTTAATCAGGCCTATAATCAATGGCAACATAAAGCTAAACTTTTTGAATACGAGAGAGTGACTTTTAGTCTTCGAGAAGCCCAATGCCTTCATTATTTTTTTAACCATTATTCTGCTGAAAAAACTGCGGAGAAACTATGTATTTCTAAAAAAACAGTTGAATTTCATTTAGCCAAAATCAAAGAAAAATTGAATTGCCAGAAACGTTCAGAACTTACAAACTATGCCATTGATTATGGTTTTATTGATTTGATGTTTATGCAATTCGAAGGATAGCACCTTTCAGGCAAAACCCTTTGCATAGGACAATAAATTTGTCGTCGCGTTATGATGAGTTGTTGGGTTGCACCCCAAACGGGATGACCTAAGGATTTAGAATTTTTTGTCCAGTGCAAAGCATGAACCACGTTTAGAATCCAATCTTAGTGCTTTCCGGTTAGAGGACGGGAGAAGAATATTCCTCTTTTTCAGATTCAGACTCTGCGTAATCCAGAATAGCCGCACCACCAAATACAAAAAGGGCAGCTAAAGCTAAGGGAACAGCTGCAATAAGCGCTAGGCAAAAAGTGGCTGCTGTAAAAGGAAGTGAGAAAAGTATACCAAAGCCACAGGCCACAATACCCAGTACAAAGCCAGTGCCTAAATCATTGGACCTTGAAAATACAAATTGAAAGGCTTGTAAACCTAGATACTTAGATGGTGAAATCGAAAATTGTGTAAGTGATTCACCCGCTTTTTTGTAAAAAGAATATACATTATCGACGTGATTTGCCATAAATATTACCATTTAAATTGAAAGGAAAGAGGAGTGTAATAGACCTTGTTATATAATTCTACTATTTTTAAATTTATTGAGTCACTTAATGCCGTTATTTACATGCCAATATCTGTCATGCTAAAAATTAGAAATAGTCACATAAAATTTGACAGCTTCCCATTTACATGTTTTACTCACAACATTTGATAATAAGGATGAAATTCTATGAATAAGTTTATAACAACTATCTGCGCAATATCTTTAACATCCTTGGTTGGTTGCCAGGTTGTTTCCGGTGAACGAACTATTAATCAATATAGCTCTGACGCTGCAATTACTGCAAATGTTAAGGCAGCTTTACTCGCTGATAAACGAGTTACATCCTTGCCTGTTCATGTGGCAACAGAAAAGGGTATGGTTGTTCTAAGTGGTTTTGTAAGGACTAATAATCAAAAAATTGCAGCAGGCGAATCGGCACTTAAGGTTAAAGAAGTCAGACAGTTAAGAAATAACTTGATTATAAGATAATAGGGCCTGATTTAAACTTATATTTTTCTTGGTTTATTCTTCAAGCTTCAGGATTCTATATAGTATTTTTATACCCTCATCCGCCCTTCGGGCACCTTCTCCCGTCAAGCGGGAGAAGGGATATCCAGCTTGACGAAGCTGGCTCACAATACAATTTACTTTAGTTCAAATTTAACTGGTGAGGATTGGGTTTGTAAATGTTCACTTAGCAATTCATAGACTTTATTTTGCCCATGTGCTTCTGCAAGGACTAAGGCTTTGTTTAGTAGACATCCCTGACTCTCTTGATCATTTGCTAAACTTGATTTTTTTATTAAAAGATTGACAACTGAAACATAGCCTTTGATGACCGCGTATTCCAAGGTTGAGAATTCTTTATCCTGGTAATCGTCCATTAGCTGATGCAACACCAGGAGTTCAACACAGTCTGTCCATCCCTCTTTACAAGCTATATGTAGAACAGGGATACCCTTACTATCTTTAAAGCTCGTCAATCCAAAATTGGTTTTTGCATAATCAAGTAATAGTTCTAAACAATCTGCCTTACCTGCGTAACTTGCAAGAATGATAGCTCGATTTAGGCATTCTTGAGAGGATAGGGGATATAGAGTGGGTAATAGTTTTAAAAACAAGGAAACAATCTGTGTATGACCCGCAAGTGAGGCAAGATCCAGACCCCAGAAATCGCTATTTGGAATGCAGAGATGAATATGGATATTGTTTTGCATCATTCTAAGTAATAAATCATATTTTCCCAGGCAAATAGCCCAGTGGACAGGGGACCAATTTAGATCATCTTGGCTTTGCTCAATATGATCCTTTAATGACATGATGAAAAAGTCATCTTCACATTCAGGGGGAACGAAGTTGGTTTCCTGGCCATGCGAATCGAGATCGGAAGCCTTTAAATTGTCTTCAATCTCATCCCAGGAATCAAACATTTCTATATAGCTAAATACCTCTGGCATGAATAAATTCTTGGAAGAATTCATATATTCTTTCATTTTTTGAGGATGTAATAATAAAATATTGTGCATATCGGAGGAGTTGCATTCTAAGCTTAAGGATAGTGTACCTTCTACTATGCCAACATAGCACTTTGCTAATTTATAAAAAGTTTGGAAGTTACCCTCTAAACTGGCATAAAAGGAAGGGAAGTCTCCAAAATCTCGAGTATTTAGAATGTCCTGATGGCTGAGACTCTTACCGATTTCTTCCAGAATATTAAAGATTGTCAGACTTCCCATTTCAGCAACATGGCGCCAGAGGTCATAAATTCGAGAATCTCCACAAATTCCAGATTCTTCATCTAATTTTTGATAAGTTTCTTGGATATTCTCATCACTGACTCTAAATCCAAAAGCAATATACATCTCCAGGGCAGCCTTGTATCTTGCCTGAGATCCTTTTTCTGCGGTCCGCAAACCTTGGATGAGTGATTTAAGTGAATCGATGATTCTTTTCTCTTCTTGATAAAAATCTTCTAGTTCTTTTTTTGAATAACTCTTTTGATTGAGATTTATTCCTGCAAATTTTTCACAATTTTGAGATAAAAATTGAAGAGGATCAGGATTGACAGTTAAGAAGAAGGTATTAGGATTTCCTTCAGAAGGTTTTTTCATGGATGATCTCACTTGCTAATGGTGGGATAGAAATAACACTGACAATAAAATACAGTGGCTCGTATTTAGTCCAGTGATATTCCCTATCAGTAAAGCGTCGGTATTGTACAGACTGCAATCTAATAAAGCAAACTTATTTGCCTCTGCTGGCAGTGCAAAATGCATTGCCCTTTAAAGTTAGTGTTCAGATTAGAAGATCAGCCTGACTATTGACGTGGTTTAACGCTGATATAAATGCCTTTAACTAATTGGGAATTAAACCACATGTATTTGAAACGCTCGGGGTTTACAGTGCTAAGTCCATGTATATAGTTAACATTATCTGTACTTACAGCAGAATCAGCAAAAAATAGAGTGTCTTTATTTTGTTCAGATGTTAGTCCTGCTTTATTATAACCTGCAACAATAACCCAGTGACCACCCCAATCAAACCAGTCAACCAGGGTGATAACTCCTTTGTTCAGGTTGTTTTCCAGCATTGAAAGCCTGCCGTTATAACCTAATTGGGCTTCAAAACCGTGTGTGTTTAGCCAATTTAATAGCTGTTGCTCGGAGGTCCCATACTTTATGGAGGTTCCCATTTCTTTAGCGATTTTTAATTCAGTTGTATGGTTCATATCCTCTTTTGATAATTTCCCATAATAATGTAATAAAGACATTACCGCTGCAGGTGCACAACTGTAATCTACAGTTTGTTGGTAACCTCTTATTTTAAGCATTTTAAGATTTTTTGCAGACTGTAGACCATAAAATCTGGCAATTTCTTCTGGGTAGCGGTCTTTATGAGTTTCAAAATCTAACCCAAAAACGGGATAAGAGAAAATAAACGCGAATAGCAACAGCCATCTTAGATATTGATTTTTCATAATGACCTTTTGAGAGATTTTGGAAAATGAATGAGCCAGTGTTCTAATGTTAGAAAATATAATTATCTGGTTCAGGCGTCTCTGGATTGCAAGATCGATAGAGTCCACCACCAAAGAGTCCAAATCCGCCAAGCATTGCAGTTACACCAACAGCTGCAACAACCAACCCTAGAGTTCCTCCGGATAATGCATTAAGGGCTATAAAAGCGACAGCAACTGCAGCAATACCAACAACACCAATGAAAAGACCTAAAACCTGCATGCTGATATTCAGGCAATTCTCTGAATAGCATGAGGTCTCTTCTTCTGGCATTACTCTAAGCAGATTATATTGCTGCTCAATTAATTTTAATTGTTGGCTATCCTGCTTACGTACTGTATAAACTGGTTGCTCTTTAGGTAGGTCAGGTTTCAATATAGATTTTTCCAGTGCTTCAATCTGACGATCCAACTCTTCCAGTTCTGTTTCTTTCAGACCCGGAGGTAATGCCTCAAAGGTAATTTCACGTAAATTGAAATCTTGGGGGCTGGTCTTTGCATTTTTGGTTAAAACCAGGGAGCTGGAGGAGCTGGAGTTATACAAAATAGTCAGTTCAAAATCTGATGCAAACTCAAAAACAAATCCCCGGTGATTGCATTTTCTGCCTGTTATATTAATGGGCTTCCAGGTTTGATTGTCCAGACTTAGAAAAAATTCATACTTTTCAGTTACTGGATGGGTCCCAAACCGATAATAACTCTTCTTCCCATTAACATCAGATTCGTAATTGGTAAACATAAGTTTTAACCATAATTGACAAAGATGAACAATTTTATTCCATTTTCAATTGAAAATAAACACTTTTGTCGTAAATTTTTTGATAGGCTTAGCTATTTTATTCCTTTCAATTAAGAACCCTCTTTAATAATAGGCAGAACGCCGGCCATATCGCCGATAATATTAATCAGTTGGGAACTATTTGGAATTACAATTTTTGTATTGTGTTGCAAGGATTTCTCTACCGCTTCTAATTTTCTTAAGACCTGAGCATTACCTATAAAATATTTTTCAGCCGCTTCATTTACAGTTTTAATGGCTTGGGCTTCGCCTTCAGCTTCCAGGATACGTGCCTGTTTAATACCCTCTGCACGTTTAATTTCAGCTCTCTTATTACCATCAGCAGCTGTTTCGGTGGCAGTTGCAAAATCGATTGCGGCTATCTTTTCATTTTCTGCCTTTACAACTTTATTCATCGTTTCCTGAACATCCTTGGGTGGGTTGATTTCTTTAAGTTCGGCCCGCACGATATCCAGGCCCCAATTGTTTGTTTCTGTAGCGAGTGTTGCTAATAGTTCGGCATTTATTTTATTTCGTTCACTATTGGCAGCCTTTAGCGTCATCGTACCAATAATATTTCGAAGCGTGGTTCTCGTGAGATTAACTATTTGATAGGCATAATTATTAGCTTTGTAAATAGCATTTTTTACGTCTTCTTCAGTCGATCTCACTTTGTAATAGATTTGGGCATCAACGATGGCATTTAAGTTGTCATTGGTAATGATTTCTTGAGGCTCGGCTTCAACCAGCATTTCTGTAATATTTACTCGGTATAATTTTTCCACAAAGGGAATTATCCAGGTGAAGCCTGGCTGCGCAAAGCGCTTGTATTT
The DNA here is from genome assembly GCA_013812775.1 of Tatlockia sp. Classification (GTDB taxonomy): domain Bacteria; phylum Pseudomonadota; class Gammaproteobacteria; order Legionellales; family Legionellaceae; genus Tatlockia. Next base: position 19,317 of record JACCSX010000004.1, read on the forward strand.
TCCAAGAAATTCAATAAGACCGCGTTCCGTAGGACGTAAAATTCGGATTCCCGCTATAAAGATTACCAGTATCAAAATTAATATTATTGTTATTAGACCCATTATAATTCCTTAAACTTCAGCGAAAATAATTATTGGCTCAAATCGTTAAATTCATCACCTTGAGAATTTAAATCAGCTGGACCAGTAAAACCAGTGGGATCAGAGAGATCAGCAGGTATTACTCGAGTTTCGCTAGCCCATTCGCCCAAATCAATTAATTTACAGCGGTCAGAACAAAAGGGTCTGCAATCGTTTTGAGGTCTCCAGGTATCAGGTTCGCCACAGATGGGACAGGCTATTTTTGGTTCATTATTTTTCATATCTATCTTTGTCAATGTGAGTCAGTCTTGCATTATGCAATAAAATAGTAGAATTTCAACTTTGTCCCTGTTCCAAACAGTCTCTATGATAAATAAATAATATAATGTTATTATCTAATTTTTGTGTTTTCAGGATCAAAATGTTTATTTCAAAATCAAAAATAGTATCCTTAATTAAAGAGTGGGGCCTTTTTTTAGTATTGGTCCTTTTACTTTTTGCTGGACGTTCTGCTATTGCAGATTGGAATCGTATACCCTCCGGTTCTATGGAGCCAACTCTCTACGTGGGAGATTTAATTTTAGTTAATAAATTAGCTTATGATCTTAAAGTCCCTTTTACAACAACGCATTTTGCCCAATGGGCCAATCCCAAACGAGGTGAAATAGTCGTATTTTATAAGCCGGGTGACGGGCAGCGATTGATAAAAAGGATTATAGGAACTCCGGGGGACATTGTTGAGATGAAAAACAATCTTTTAATTATTAATGGTAAGCAAACCAATTATAAGATTGATAAAAACCCGCTGCGCTATAAATTACCCAAGGAAGAACAGTCTTTGGCGATAGTTGCAACGGAATATTTAGATAAAAAAGGGCATGCTGTGATGGCCTTAGCGACTCAGCCTGCTTTACGCACCTTTGGCCCACTAAAAGTTCCTGAAGGAGAATTTTTAATGCTAGGGGATAGTCGAGATAATAGTGGTGATTCAAGATATTTCGGTTTCGTACCCCGAAAACAAATTGTTGGCAGGGCTGAAAGAGTAATCCTATCCTGGGACAAAGACGATTTTTATAAGCCAAGATTTAAGCGATTTTTTCAACAGTTAGTTTAAATATACAATAGAAGAGGCCTTGATCTAATAGCATCAAGGCTTCAGCTATTCCCTATTAAAGAGAATGGCCTGAATTTTCTGAGTTTTCTGTGAGAGGTCTAAGTGCTGCCTTTAACTCTGCCTTTAACAAGGACTTAATAATCTCAAAAATTTTATTCTCTATTAAAGATATGAGTTTGGGTGTAGAGGAAGATTCTGAGTGTAGAGATTCTTTCTTTGGGAAAGTTTTTTCCATAGTTATTTTAGTTAAACAGCCTTTTACTGTTTTTATCCATTCAGGGCTAATGTACAGATCATTAGTATCATAAATATTGATATCTGCCACATAGGCTCCATTTTGTTTGGCATTGAAGTCACTGTCTTCACAGAAGCGCTTGATAACTTGTTTAAAAATTGTTGATGTTATCCCCTTTAGGAACACAAGGTGTGACTCATAGGGCATGGGTTTGATTGTTGGTTTAAGGAGGTTTAAAAGCAGGGCATTGAGAGAAAAATAGCCATCTATTGTAGTATCAATTTTTAGATTTGCCATTGTGTAATTTTTAATAAAAATTTCTTGCTCCTGTTCCATTTTAATTAAATCAAAAAGAGTCTCTGCGATAGTTTTTAAAGGGCTTTCAAACTCAGAAAAAGATGGTCAGCGTTGAGACTTAGAAATTTTATTATCAATTTTACCCATCTTATCTAAGATAATCATGAACCACTTTGCCATAGGGTAGCGTTAGATCCGTTAGTATATGCATGGCTTTCACTATTCTTTTAACGGGCAACAAGGCCAGAGGCGCTAAAGCATGATGGGTAAATTGCAAACTGGCAGGGCCTGTCCAGGCTCCTTTTATTACGATATCTTGCAGATGATATTCCACTAATTCGCAGATGCGGGTTGTGCCGTCTACATCAGGGATTATTTTCAATAAATAGTTGGGTGCTGCCATGGCTTTAGCAACCGTTTCTTTATCCAGGCACTCATATTTAAAACCCATGGTCGCTGTGGCGACACGGCAGCTACCATAATTTAGCAAGCCAATCAGCGTTTCCTTCTCAACCTTTAAACTAGGTTGCGCTAGTTTTTTTGGGAAACCCCAGATCTCACGTCCGGCTGCAATTGGTGGCTGATCATCTAGATACATCGCGAGAGTGTAGGCTCCTGCTTTACCTTTATAACGGACAGGGATAACCTGGCCAGATTCGGTATAGTCGCCAAAACCGGTAGAATCAGGCATGCGGATTACTTCAAAATTAACCAGAGGCTCTACGACTTCCAAAGGCTTTGGCACCACTTCACGAAGTAGTTCTATATCAGTTTCATAGGTAATTGTTAAATATTCGCGATTAGTAAAATAATAAGGACCACGAGGATAAGCTACGTTTGTGATAGGCATAGCAAAGGCAGTTTTTCGAATTTCCGCTTCATCCATGATCTTTTCTCCTGCACTTATTCCATAAACCAGCCATGACTAACTACCAATGACTGCCCAGTTAACGCATTGGAGGCAAAGGCTGCAAAGAACAGAGCAGTCTGGGCCACATCATCGATGGTTGTGAATTCGCCGTCAACAGTATCTTTGAGCATGACTTTTTTAACAATGTCTTCTTCGCTCATGCCAAGTTCTTTGGCTTGTTCAGGTATTTGTTTTTCTACCAAAGGTGTGCGAACAAATCCTGGGCAAATAACATTGGCATGCACACCATATTCAGCCCCTTCTTTGGCAACTACTTTACATAAACCGAGCAAACCATGTTTTGCCGTAACATAGGGGGCTTTAAGTTTGGATGCTTCTTTAGAATGGACTGAGCCTGTATAAATGATACTGCCGCCTTTACCCGCAGCATACATGTATTTAAGACAGGCCTTGGTTGTCAGAAATGCACCGTCGAGTTGAATTGCAAGCATTTTTTTCCAATCAGAAAAGGCAAGGTCTACAATAGGATCAATGATTTGGATTCCTGCATTAGAAACGAGAATATCAATGCCACCAAACTGTCTGGCGACAGCTTCCACACCTTTATTGACATGCTCTTCATCAGTCACATTCATGGCAACAGCCATCGCCTGGCCTTTTTCAGCGTTTATTTCATTGGCGACTTGTTGTGCTTCATCAAGATTTAAATCCGCAATAGCAACCTTTGCTCCCTCACGCGCATAAAGCATGGCAATTCCTTTTCCAATGCCACTGGCGGCCCCAGTTACGATGGCGACTTTAGATTTCAAGCGCATGTTAACAATCCCTGTTTAGTTATTAGAGCAATGAAACGAGTATAGCAGGCTTTTTATTTTTTGCTTTGGGGGATTCGGGCTATATACATATACATCATCTCGAGCACAGAGAGAGATTTCTGAATTTAGCACCCTGCCACGTTCAGAAATGCCTCGCTGTCAATCGGGATAATGTGGAAGGGGGCGAGATGATGGGAGTTAGACATATTGTCCGGTGAAAAGATAAAAACCCTGATCTTCGCTTGGAGTAAGATCAGGGTTGAGAGTTTATAGCTGTGTATCTTAGTAGTAATAGTAAGGTCTGTTGTGGTAACCATTGTAATAGTAAGATCTGTTGTTGTAACCATTGTAATTGCTATAATAATATCGTCTATCTTGATCAGCGCCAATTTGATTACCAACCAATGCACCGGCTCCAGCACCAAGAGCTGCACCTAAACCGCTGCCCCCAGAAACGGCATAACCTAGACCGGCACCGGCTGCTGCTCCACCAGCTGTACCAACTTGTCTATTAGTACAGGAGCTGAGAGTAAGGGTTACTAACCCTGCAAAAGCTATTGAAGTGATTATTGTTTTCATTTTTATTTCCTCTTCAGTTATTGTTCCTTCAATCGAATTTTAGTATAAAAAAAACATAATGGTTAAAAAAATCACATAAAGTTTTAAAAAAAACTAAAAAAAAGCTGCCCTTAGCAGAACGAAGTACCAGATTTCCTTAAGTTATTAAGGGTTAACCTATTGTTTTTTATTGCTTTTAATAAAAATGGTCGAAACCAAAGGCGCCGACAGGTTTTTTAGGCTTGAGAAATTGTTCATCCACCAGTAGTATTGACAGATATTTTCAGGTAAAAGAGGGCCTTATGTTTCGTGGTAGCATAGTTGCGCTGGTTACCCCAATTTCCGACGATAAAGTTGATCTGCTGCGTTTACAGGAACTAGTAGAATTTCACATTGCTGCTGGTACCCATGCAATTGTTGCAGCAGGGACGACAGGGGAATCAGGTACCTTATCTCATCAAGAAAAACTTCTCGTTATTAAAACAGTTGTCGATCAGACCCGCGAACGTATTCCTGTGATTGCCGGTACGGCAATGAATGCAACGAAAGACTGTATTGCCCTGACAGCAGAAGCAAGGGAATGCGGTGCGCATGCTGCATTGATTATGACACCTGCCTATATCAAACCAACGCAGGAAGGTCTTTTTCAACATTACAGCCAGATTGCGAGCGCTGTAGCAATGCCGATTATACTTTACAATGTGCCGGGCAGAACCGGCTGTGATATGTTGCCTGAAACCGTTGCCAGACTTGCCAAAATTTCTAATATTGTTGGCATTAAAGAAGCGACAGGACAGATGACCCGCTTACAGCAGATATTGCGCGCCTCTGAAGGAGCGATAGATGTGTTTAGCGGCGATGATTTAACTGCTGCGCAATGGATGTTAGCTGGCGCTAAAGGAGTTATCTCGGTAACCGCTAATGTTGCCCCAAGGCAGATGGCTAAACTATGCGATGCTGCATTGGATGGTGATAATGCCAATTGCTTACGTATAAACGATCAACTCATTCCGCTGCATCAGCTTTTATTTGTAGAATCTAATCCAATTCCAGCGAAATGGGCATTAAATAAGTTGGGTTTAATTGGCGATGAATTACGATTGCCAATGACAACCTTATCTATCGAACATCATCAAGCTTTAGAGCAAGTACTTTATGATTTGCAGCTTGTATAAACGAGGATTTGTTGTGAAAAAAATTGGTTTTTTTCTTGGTTCTGCACTGTTACTAGCCGCGTGTTCGCAGTTTGCTTCTAATGGTGATAAACAATATTTAAATAGTAAAAACGGGGCAAGGGTTGTAGTACCTCCTCCAATGACTGATTCTAATATTAGTCGTTTTTATGATCTGCCGCCGCAAAACCAAAATGCGGGGGTGAGCATTAGACCATCAGCTGCTGGTGCAAGTCCTAAATTTACTACTAAGAGGCGAGCGCTCTAGGCCTTAGATACCCATTCTTCCTGCTTTCAGGAGGGAAAAGAGAGACAGGTCGATGAATATGGCAACAGAAACTAGCGAATTAGTAATCATCCAGGAATTGTCAAAACGCATTGTTGATGCGCAAAGCCAGATACGTATTTTGGACAGTATTAAATGGGATGATACGATAAAAAAAGAATTTTTTGCCAATAAGGCCAATTGTTTGCCCGCTGTTGATCTCTCCTATTACCAGAAAAGGCCTCTTCCCTTTGATGCTCATGAAAAACAGGAAGAATTCAGGTTAATTTTACGAGATGCTCAAAACCAACTTGGTCAATATACGCCCATCACTCGTCTGATTAAACGGCAGTGTGAAGAGTATTCGCAAGCCGTGCGTATGTTGGCCGTACGAGGAACTCCTGCTTTTTCCGAACTGGCTACAGAATTGTATGGTAGTCCCGACGATGCGTTTTATCCTGGTGGTCCGCGTTTATCTGAATTAGGTACTCTTCTGTTTGATGTGTTAACCGCACTCGATGTGCAATTGCAATCAGAGGCAGATCTCAAGCGCCATACGCCTTGGGAAGCGCAGGCAATTTTGCAGGAGCGCTTAAGTCACTTTTTCGAGCTGCATCCAGGTAAAGTTACGGTAAATGTTAGCGACTCTATGGTAGCCGATGCCGCCGCCGGCGCCGATTATATTCGATTAAGTCAGAATGCTATGTTCAGTGATCGGGATCTTAGATATCTTGAGGTTCATGAGGGATGGGTGCATCTTGGCACAACCTTTAATGGCGCGATGCAACCTTATTGTTTCTTTTTATCGAAGGGTTCGCCCTCCAGTTCTGTCATTCAGGAAGGTTTAGCGGTAATCACAGAAGTTGTTACTTTCTCCTCCTATCCTGGACGTGTAAGAAAAATTACAAACCGCGTAATCGGACTTGATAAGGTGCGGCAGGGCGCTAATTTTCTCGATATTTATCGCTATTTCATTGATTGTGATTTGAGTGAGGAAGATAGTTACAATAACGCTGTTCGAATCTTTAGAGGCAGCACACCCGAAGGGGGCCCGTTTACGAAAGATCTTTCTTACGCGAAAGGATTTTTGCTGATTTATAATTACATGCGTTTTGCTATCAGCCAACGACATATTGATTCCATCCCTCTCTTATTTACGGGGAAAATGGTTTTAGACGATTTGCCATTGCTAGCCGAATTACGCGACCGCGGTATTCTTGAGCCACCAGTCTACTTACCACCGCCTTTCCGCGATCTTGCTGCGCTAAGTGCCTGGATGAGTTTCTCACTTTTCCTGAATAAATTTAGCTTAAACGAAATCCAGAAGAATTTCCGATTTCTTTTAGTTTAATTCACTTGTCTTTTGACTACTCAGAGCAAAGAAGAGAAGTGAATTTAAAGGATATTTATGGTTTAATTACCTTACTGTTTGAATGAAATCGTAGAGTTTGCCTATGACCTTTGTAATCACTGAATCTTGTATTAAATGCAAATACATGGACTGCGTTGAAGTTTGTCCTGTTGATTGTTTTTATGAAGGCCCTAATTTCCTGGTAATCCACCCCGATGAATGCATTGATTGTGCTCTTTGTGAACCTGAATGCCCTGTTCAGGCAATCGTTTCGGAAGATGATTTGCAAGACGAACAAAAGCAGTTTCTGGAAATTAATTCGGAACTCTCCAAGGTTTGGCCCAATATTACCTCCATGAAAGAAGCTCCTGAAGATGCTAAGGAATGGGAAGACGTGAAAGATAAGCTTCAGTACTTGCAAAAAGAGTGGAAGAAGTAGTAGAGCTCGTTGATGATGCAGTTTTGCATTGTCAACGTGCCCTTAGCGACAAGGGTCGACTAGCCACTGCTATTCCTGATTTTGTTGCAAGGCCTGCACAGATACAATTATCCAGCGCAATCGCACAGGCTATTGTTGAAAAATCAACTCTGGTTGCCGAAGCAGGAACAGGTACAGGCAAAACCTTCGCCTACCTGCTTCCTTGTCTGCTCAATGGTAAAAAAGCGCTAATCTCAACCGCTACAAAAACCCTTCAGGATCAATTGGTTCAAAAAGATTTACCGATGCTTGTACGAGCACTTGGTTTATCTGTGCGTGTGCAAAATCTCAAGGGTCGGGCTAATTATCTTTGTCGTTATCGTGTTGCCATGCATGCAGAGGAAGGGCGCTTTATTAGTCCTGTTTGTGTGCATGAAATAGCACATATACGCGAAAAATTACCGCAGCTCCATGAAGGAGAGCGGGGTGAACTACCCGAAATTAATGAAGACTCTCCGGTTTGGCCCTATGTTACTTCTACGGTCGATAACTGCCTTGGCTCTGAATGTGCCCAATATCAAAGCTGTTTTTTAGTTAAAGCGCGTCGACGCGCTTTGGAAGCGGATGTAGTGGTGATAAACCATCATTTATTTTTTGCGGATTCCCGTTTGAAAGAAGATGGATTTGGCGAGCTATTACCAGGTGTGGATGTGGTGATTTTCGATGAGGCCCATCAATTAGCTGAAATTGCAGCAAATTTTCATGGACAGCGTATAGGTACGCGGCAAATTCGCGATTTAGTGGATGATTTGCTAAGAGAATGGCCGGTATTGGATCTAGCGAATCAACCTTTAAAGCAGCTGAGTTTGCAAACCGATAAGATTATTGATGAATTATTATTAGCCTTTCCCGCGCGTGAAGAACGAATTGCTTGGGAAGAGGCTCAGCGTATTAAGGCCTTTACTAGCGCGTGGAATAGCCTTTGTTCTCTAATTGACCAAATGCTTGATTGCCTTAATGAGGCAGGTGAAATTGGCGCTGGTCTAAGCCGCTGTATGAAACGCCTTGAAGAGATAAAAAATCTAACTGTACTTTTTGGGCAGACTGATAAGGCTCAGATTCGTTGGATGGAGCGGTTTAAACATAGCCTGATTTTTCACGCAACTCCCTTTGATATCGCCGATTCTTTCAAAGCCTTTTTAGCTCGCCAGCAATCAGCCTATGTATTTACCTCAGCGACCCTAACCATGGCCGCGTCCTTTGATTGCTTCATTAAACCCTTAGGCTTAACGAATGCAAAGACACTATCTTTGCCGAGTCCTTTTGATTATCAACAACAAGCCTTACTTTATTTGCCGCGCTCTTTACCCGATCCCAAAGATCCACGTTACTATACTCTCTTACTGGAAAAAGCCTTGCCGATTATTAAAGCCTGTGGTGGACGCTGTTTTTTCCTCTTTACCAGCCATCGCGCCTTAAAACTGGTTGCTCAACTGCTGGCCAATACTTTAAACTACCCGCTGCTTATTCAGGGTGAAGAAGCCAAACCTATTTTATTGGCTCGTTTTCGTCAACTTGGTAATGCGGTTTTATTAGGGACTGCGACTTTTTGGGAAGGAGTTGATGTTAAAGGCGAAGCCTTATCCTGCGTTATTATCGACAAACTGCCTTTTGCAAATCCGGCTGATCCGGTAATCCGTGGTAAAATGGCCTACCTTAAATCACGTGGACTTTCTGGTTTTGATGAATTATCACTACCAAATGCGGTTTTAGCTTTAAAACAAGGCGTTGGTCGTCTAATTCGTGATGACTCTGATAAAGGGGTGCTCATGATAGCTGATCCGCGTTTAACGTCCAGAGAATATGGTCGTCATATTTTTGCTAGCTTGCCATCCTTGCCTAAAACACGTGATGAGCAAAGAGTCTTAACTTTTATTGAAAAACTGGCTTTACGAAATGAACCTCTTAGCGATTGATACCTCTACAGAATCTGCCTCAGTTGCCCTTAGCATAGACGGCGAATTACGAAGCCAGGAGCAGGGCGCCCAGCGCAGTCATGCGCGTTTATTGCTGCCAATGGTTGAGCAATTGCTTAATGAAGCACAGGTAAGTTTAAGTCAACTGGACGGGATTGTTTACGGGCGAGGACCAGGATCGTTTACAGGATTAAGAATTGCCTGTTCTGTAGCAAAAGGTTTAGCTTATGCGCAGGATCTTCCCTTATATCCGGTTTCCAGTCTTGCCGCTATCGCTAATGAAGTCTTATTCACCCATGAGAAACCGCCAAATACCAAGGTATTAGCCTTGCTTGATGCCCGGATGAATCAATTATATTGGGCTTGTTTTAATCAGGATTGCTCGGAGGTTGTGGAGCAAGTTTCAGCGGCGGCAGATATTGAGTGCAAGGCTTCTGAAAACTTTTTGATCTTAGCCGGCATAGGCTATGAATCCTATCTGCCACAAATGTCACAAGCCTTGCAGTCAAGAATCGCGAAGCTCTATCTAATCAATCCTAAGGCAGAGGCAATGATTCGGCTGGTCTTGACAGGTACAATTAAGCCAGTCTCTGCCAGCGAAGCCTTACCCGTTTACATTCGCAATCAAATAACACAAGGAGAACCGCGTGGATAAACGTTTACTCGAAATCTTGGTTTGCCCGCTTTGTAAAGGTAAATTATTAATCAAAGACAATGAATTGATTTGCCGTTTTGATCGGTTAGCCTATCCAATTCGCGATTCCATCCCGGTTATGCTGGAGCAGGAAGCACGATTAATCCCGCTGGATGAAAAGGAAAAGCTATGAGTTTTGATTTCCATGTCATTATCCCTGCACGTTTTGAGTCAACTCGTCTCAATGGAAAATTGCTGCTTGAACTTGAAGGTGCCACCATTATTGAGCGTGCTTATAGGCAGGTTCTTAAAGCGAAACCGAAGTCAATTATTATCGCTACCGATAATTTGGCAATAGCTGATCATGCCAAATCGTTCGGCGCTAAAGTTTTGATGACCTCTGCCAGCCATCCAACAGGAACTGACCGCATTGCCGAAGTCATAGCCAAAGAACAATTTGCAGCTGACGCTATTATCGTGAACGTACAAGCTGATGAGCCCTTAATTGCGCCCGAATTAATTCTGCAGGTGGCAACAAATCTTTATAATTCACAAAATCCTATGGCAACCTTATGTTGGCCAATAGAGAGCATTGAGCAATTACAAAATCCTAATGTAGTAAAACTGGTACGTGATCGATACAATAATGCACTTTATTTCTCAAGAAGCCCAATTCCCGCACATCGTGACGATCCAAAAAGTATTGCTCAGGTATTTCGACATATAGGTTTGTATGCCTACCGCGCCGGATTCGTACTTGACTATGTTAATTGGCCAGTCTGTGAACTTGAAGCCTGTGAGTCATTAGAACAACTACGTGTTCTCTGGGCAGGGTATAAAATTAGCGTTGAGGAAGCCTGTACTTTGCCTTTGCAAGATATTAACACCTGGGAAGATCTGCTGGCTGCGCGTAAATTGCTTGGCGAGGTACATCGAAATATTGTGGTTTAATCGAGCGTGTATCACATAGCTTTTGATCAAAATGTGCTGGTTACGCGGGAAAACCACTAATTCATTAATAATAATGAAGGAACATTTTCTGCATCCGCTATTCTAAGCATTTGATAGGCAACGCCTGCGCGACCTGTCATTAATCCAGGTGCGGCAAAATTTTTTACGAGCCCACATTGGAATGAACCTTCATCGATGGTCGTCAGAATTTTTGTTGCCAATTGGTAATACTGTCGAGTTAATTCTCTTCCCTGAAAAAAGCGAGCTGCGTTAAGAAATAACTCTAAATTACCAAGATTACCATGGCAAAGACATTCATAACTTCCGAAGCCCTCTTTTGCAGTGGTTTGCAAAGCAAGTTGGATTTCTTTGTGGATCGCTCCATCATGCCATTTCTTAGCCATATCCAACCTAGCTAATCCTATTCCTGACGCGCCATGACACCATGCGGTCATGAACTTGGTATTAAAGGTATCCGACTCGAGGTCTTTTCTAAAATCTGGCCAATTACCCGCTTCTTTATTAAATTCTGCTCTTTCATAGTCAAGCGCGGCTTGAATCCATCTTTTTACTTTCAACCGGGGTTCTAATAGGAAATATCGATGCAGTGCCCAAGCAATTCCAGCCACACCATGTGAAAAGCCTAACAATGGTTGCTTAGATTCTGTTGCATAAAAACGAGGAAATTGACTGGGGTAAGGATAGTTTTGCAAAATATGACGAACGCAGGCGCGTGCGTAAGGCATAAATACCGTTTTAGGGATGATGCCTTGTAGGGACATTAATGCAGCTAAACACCCGGCTGCGCCACTTATAATATCGTAGGATTTATCGTTACTAAGCAGAGGAGGAATAGCACCTAGGAAGTGATGCAAATCCGTTTTAATACATTCATCCTTCCCTAATTTAAATAGCCTTCCGAAGGCATAAATCAGCCCTCCTATGCCCTCAAAACCTCCGACAGTCTTAATATCTTCTTTTTTATTCTCTTTCCATTGAATATGAAGGCTGTTCTGACATTGCTGTGCGAGGGCAGCATATTGTGGGTCATGCAAAATTTTTGCACCATATGCAAAACTTAAAGCAATTCCTGCGAGTCCATCATAGAGATGAATATCAGTAAAATCTGGTACCCAAATGCCGGAGCCTTTAACAGCAATCGTCGGCCAACAAATAGTATCAAACTTTATAATATGAAGTTTTTTTAACTCATCTAGCTCTCTTTTTGCTATGCTTAAGGCTTTGGATTGCAACTCTTCCAATTGCAAAGATTTATACCGGACTTGTTTAGCAGGAGAAACAATTCTCTCAGTCTTTTGATTTAATTCAAGCGCTTCAAAACTGGCTAAAATTAATGTTTTTTGCAAATATAAATCCTCGGTATTCACATGATTTTGAATATGTTCAAGAAGACATTCGTAGCCTGTTTTTATTATAGGAATATGGATGACTTTGCCTTGACTATCCACTATTGTCTTGCCGGATGTAGAACAACTAAATAGAGGAATCGTATTTTGATTTAGATCATATAATTCGGAATTAATTATTTTCTCATAGTAAAACGATTGATTAATAATATTTTTTAATATCGAAAAATATGATTTCCTGGCCTTGGCTTTACATAAATAATCTGGATGCCAACTTTCGGATAGCAAAATGCCATAATAAGTCGTTAAACGAAAAACAATTCGAATTGGAAGATCTTTAAATTGATTAAGCATTAATTCATTAAATAAGAGGGGGAAATGGTTTAAAATACACAGATAGGTCTCTTCAAATCCCTGCAAAAATTCATTTTTGTAATCTAGCAATTGAACATTTTGATTCAACAATTTGGGTTTATTCAAATATTCCCTTGTCTTAACCGGTAGGCGTTGTGCATGCATAGTATCTTTGCCGGCATCTAACCATTTAATATATAAGAAAGATGTTTCCTCGCCCTCTTGTGATCCTAAAGCACTCATATCTATCCCTTTACTTGCTTTTCCAACCACAAATCGACCAGGAAGAATGGTCATGTCGTTAACCAAAAAGCGGGATAATTGATTATGAGCATCTTTTTTCATCGCATAAAAAGGATTTAAAAAACACTCATAATCGATCAAAACAGGATATTCGCTATGAGCAATTAGATTTTCAGCATGAAGATCATCCCCTTTTAATAAGTAGGACAACATGAGTATGATGCCCATCCGATAATAAAAATTTTTGATCTCTTCTTTATTCTGACAGGGTAAATGATCGATAAATTCGCACCAACCATAATTATTTTTATTTATTACTTTTAAAGTTAATAACTTTAAATGATTGGCATGGCTGTTAAACCTGTGAATAAAATCCTGAAATGCGACATCCATAGCGAGCGAGCGAGGTTTGTAGAGAAGTTTTATTTTTTTATTCGTTTGTTGGTGTTCAAATTCTAAAATCATTACCGCACGGCCTTGATTATGCCTATCTCCCATTTCTTCAATAATAGATAATTGATAGGCCCTTTCTCCTTCCAAAAAATACTCAAGTAATTCATCATAGTCATGTTCTAATCGATTCAGTAGCTCTTCAAACAGAAGGAGAAATTGAACCCTATAAATTTCAATCTGTTCTTTCAGAACGGGATATTTCTTAAAAAAGAGTCGTTTATTTTTAGATTCAACTAATACTTTAATAAAGGATGAAAACCGCTTCTCCGATGTTTCTCCTGCTAATAGACCCTGTTGACTTAAGATGTGCATTTCCAATACACATACCCTGATAATCATAGGATTAACGTTAGCTTTGAAATTTTTAAGTATAAATTGCGTTAAAAATTCTTCTTTCGCGCAATAAGCAAAATTCGGATATTTTTTAATTGTTTGTTTTAATTGAGAAAAGAGGCTTTCCATCACCGGCATTAATATCAATAAAAAATGATATTCTTTAGCACTCAACAGAATGAGAGAGTTCCATTTTTTAAAGTTTGCCTGCTTATTTGAAACTGACACATCAAAAATTGGCTTCATTTTTAACCTTAGTGATTAAATGCAGACACTAGAAATAGTCTATAATTATAATATAGTAATAAATAGGCAATTTAGGGAAAGTGGGTCCTATTAAATTCAGGAAAAAGTTTAACTGGATATTAAACTTCTCCTAATTGAGGAGTATTCAAATGAAAACGCTTAAAAAAGAGAAAGACCTAAAACTTAGCCCTAAATTAAATAAATTGGTAGGTGGAAGGATTTTGCCTGACAAAGCAATTGAAGGTTTGGTTAGTGGTGCAGGAAGGACTGGTTCAGCCGGGCAATGTAGAGGTGGCTCAACACTGATGTGGACTTGTTAATAATCAAATCTCCCTTGCAGAGACAGTCTTTGTAACAAATTGCAATCGTGCTAAAAAGGCTTGACTCAGAAATAGATCAAGCCTTTTTTAATTCACTATAGATATAGGCGGAAAAGTTGCTTAGAGCCCCGATCCTCCCAATGGATATAAAATCAACCCTCTTGGCTTTTAACCAAATCCGCAAACAAAGGTGAATGCACTAATAAATGTTCATAAGTTCCCTGTTGGGCAAGTTTGCCTCGATTTAATAGGTAAATGCAGTTAGCATCACGAATGGTATTTAAACGTTGGGCAATAACAATGCGGGTAATTTTTTGCTGTTCTAAATTTCGATGAACTAGATCTTGGGTCATGTTGTCTAACGCGCTTGTTGCTTCATCAAGAAAAAGGATCCGTGGATTACGCACCAATGCACGAGCAATCATCAAACGTTGACGTTGGCCAAAGGATAAATTTTTTCCCCCTTCCATAATCAAGGTATGCATTCCCATTGGCATGCACTTGACTTCATCCTGAAACCCTACCAATCTCAATGCTTCCCAAGCTTCTTCCAAAGTCACTGCTTTTGCAGCTGCTATATTTTCAAAAATTGTTCCCGGCATAAGCACATCATTTTGTAATACCACGCCTAACTGACACCGCAAAGCAAGCTTATTTAGAGTTGAAAGATTATGATTGTCATATAAAATTTTTCCAGTGGAAAGTTCATCAAACCCTAAAAACAAGCGTATTAAGGACGATTTTCCGGCACCAGAAGGACCAACTATAGCCGCAAACTCACCAGGTTTGATGATAAAATTTAAATCGTACAAAACAGGTATATCTTTTTGATAATGAAAAGAAAGATGTTGTACCTCTATTTGTCCCTTTAAATGACCTGGATCGATACCTTTGTTTGTTTGCTCTGGTTGCATTTGCAAAATGGGTTGAGCGCGTTCATAAGTGGGGATCACTTGTAGTATATGGCAAAGCGCTGTAACCAAAGTAAATAAAGCTGCTGAAAAAATACCGTAAGCCGCTGTAAATCCCATAAAATCACCAAAACTTATTTTTGTCCCTAGTCTTTCCACTAAAATATAAATGATGAGGGTAACAAGCACTGCAAATGCGCTGGTAAATACATTGAGTTGTGCGGAAATAAGATTGAATTTAAAAAATAATTTGACACTTTCAGCAAACTTCTCTGACCAAATGGTAAAAACCCTCTGTTCAGCATTTGCTGTTCGTAATTTACTAATTGAGTTAAATAACTCAAGCACCCAGCTCGCCAGTGAGCCGCGAATAAATAATAATTTGCGTTGATAGTGTAATTGTAGAACCATAGCATAAAGATAAATTAACAAAAATATGAAGATTAAAAAGGTCGCAGTTATTGCCAAAATCGCATTGAAGTAAAACATTAAAATCAGAGGGAAAACTGCAAAAATCCCATTAATGAAGCTGATGACAATGTCATTGTTAATGGTTTGTTGTATCGTATCTACCGCTGTGCAGCGAGTGGACAAATCACCTGATGTAAATTGACGAAAAAAATAAATAGGAAGACGTAATATTCTATCCCAAAGTGCACTCTGTAAAACAGAAACGATTCTGAATCGCAAATGTGTTTGAACATAGAGTTGATTTAAATTAAAAAGCATGACTGCGCAGGCTGTGACCAATAATGGAAAAATCCATTGCACAAGTTGCGATTTATCAGCATTAGGAATGACAGTGCTAAATATTTGGCTAGTGGCTATCGGTATTAAGAACATAAGTACTCCAATCCAGCTTTGTAGAAAAAAAATTCGTCTAAAATCTTTACGTAAATAGGGCATAGTAAATTTAAAAATAGAACGGCAATTTAACTCATCATCGGGAAAGGGGCGATAAAAATAATAGGCTTTTTCCAAAAGTGTCTCAGCATTATCTGCCGAAATGCGCATTGGAGTAGGATTTTGTGGATCAATTAAGCAATATTTACCGCGTGATGTGGGCAATAAAACACAAGGCATTTTATTTTTCCTATAAAATGCTAATAACGGGCCATTATCGTAACGCCACCATTTGCCAGTCAAGGTGACTTTACGAATACGAAACTCTCCTTCATTTGTAATGTCTTGCAACTTTAAATGTTTTTTTTCTAATGAAATTGAAAAAGGGATGTTCGAGGCCTCAGCAACCAATTGACAAGCAACGATAAGGGCATGCTCAGGTTGCGCTCCAGTCAAAGGTAATTGAGGCTTTTTAGTAAAAAGTGATGTCACTTTACCAAAGAAATTTGTTGGAAGTTTAGGTTCTTCTTTCATACGAGTTGATACATCCTGCGATAAACGCCTTCCTGTTGAATTAATTTTTTATGATTGCCTTGTTGGCTAATCCTACCTTCATTTAATACAATTATATGTTCACAATCTCGAATAGCACTGAGACGATGGGTAATAATTAGTAAAGCATGACCCTGTTCTTTAAGCCGATTTAAAATTTCTATTTCAACAATAGGGTCCAATGCACTTGTCGCTTCATCCAAGATTAAAAGGGAAGGCTTGCCCACCAGTGCGCGAGCGATTTCTAAACGTTGGCGTTGTCCTCCGCTAAAATTATTACCTTTTTCCCGGACTTCTATTTCAAGCCCGCCACGGGTTATAATATCTTCCGATATACAGGCATTAAATAAGGCGCGCTCAATATCTTTATCTGATATTGTTTTATTCCAGAGCGCTATATTATCTCTCACTGTACCCTCGAATAAAAAAATATCTTGATCAACTAGTGCAATTGATTGAGCTATTTGTATTGGCGATAACTCTGTTAATGCTTTCCCCGCAAATTCGATACGACCAGACCAAGGCTGATAAAGATTTGCTATTAATTTAGCAAGGGTTGATTTTCCGCTTCCTGTTGCGCCGACAATTGCAACACGTTCATTGGGCTTTAGCACTAATGAAAAATTTTTTATTAGTGGAGGATCTAAAGGTGAATAACCAAAAGTCAGATTCGCAATGTTTAATTCACCTTGTAGTTTGTTTTGCTGCAGTGAATTGTTAGAAAAACGCTGATCCAGTGGATGTTGCAACACATCTTCTAATCTCGCAAAATCACCTCGAATTTTTGGTAATTCTCCTCCTGCAACTAATAAGGTTTGGAGGGGAGAATTAAAACTGATGAACAAACTTTGCAATGCCACTAAATCTCCTAATGATAATTGCCCTCGCATCACTAAATACCCGCCCAGCCCTAAAATTGTAAGAGTCGTCAATGTAGTCATGAACTGCGGTATAATTTGCAGCAGTCCGCTGTAAATTGTAATTTGTTGAGAACTATTTAGAGTACGTGAATGTAATCCTGACCAAAGATTAAAAAATGAATTTTCAGCCCCGCTCGCCTTTAATGTTTCTATCACTTGCAAGCCATTCATTTCCACGCCAGATAATTTTCCTTTTTCTTGTAAGTAACGATAACTCATATTAGAAAGATGTTGAGAAATATAATAAAGCAGAGTTATATTTATCAATACAATACCAATTCCGAACAATCCTAATGGCCAACTGATTAATAAAATAACCACTGCATAAAAGACCGTTGAAATTAAACTGACTATACTGGAACTGACCTCGCCTGAAATTAATTCAGCGATTCGATTATTCGCAGCTACACGTTCAGCAATGTCGCCTATGTATCGATGACTAAAAAATGCCATTGGCAAATGCAAAACGTGCCATAAAAATTGCATACTGGACTTTAATAATAATTTTGTTTGAAAACGCAATAAATGAAGTTGTTGTAACCAGGAAAAAATAGCTCGTAATAAAGCGGTTATTGCCATACCTATTAACAATGGTATAAACCAATGCGGGATTTTTTTTATTAAAATATCGTCGACAAAAATCTTGCTCAAACCTGGAATGACAACACCTGGTATGACTAATGCAAGACTGATGATTAAAATATAACTTAATGCTGGTTTTTGGCCTTCTAGGCGTTTTTTTATTGCTGCCACAAGGGAAAACGGTTTTCCACCAGGTTGAAATGTCAATTTCGGTTCCAATAATAAAATCACACCTGTAAATGCATGATCGAATTCATCAATGCTAATCACATGAGGTCCGAATGCTGGATCATTGATATAAATTTTATTTTTGTGAATACCTTCTATAACAACAAAATGGTTGAAATTCCAAAATGCAATGCAAGGCAAGGTGAGCTCAAACACTGCTTGCCATCTATCAACTTCTGCCGCTTGGGCTTTCATACCATATCGCCGAGCTGCTTTAAGAATATTGATGGCTCGACTGCCATCGCGAGAAATACCGCACTCTGCACGTAACTCTGTTAATGGTACATATTTGCCATAATAGGCCATGATAATAGCAAGGGCTGCTGCACCACATTCTACAGCTTCCATTTGCAATATTGTGGGTGTTTTTTTAATGCGGGTCATTTTTGTAACCATCGTCTTAAGGTGGGAATAATCAATGTGATCGGCGCTTGTTCCTGTACAGTGATATCTGCTTTAACAGAGGTGCCAGGCGCCAAAAATTGGTCTGGCCCTTTTCCAGATGACCATTTATAACCACTGAAAGTTTTCAAATCTTTCATTATGCTTATTCTAACCACTACTGTTGCCCCGGATTTGGGCCGGCGTTTAGCTAGAGTTAGATTATGTAAAGCAGTTTTTATGCTTTCTGGAACATTTGATAAAGTTGATATGGCAGAAACCTTGCCCATTAAGCTACCAAATTCCTCTCTTGGAATATTCTCTGGTGAAACTAAGCATTTTTCTCCAACTTTGATACGTTGTCCATCTTGAGTTGATACATAGATGAATGCCTCTAATCCTCTTTGCTCATCAGCAATACTAATGATGGGTTTACCTCCTTTAATAGGATCACCTATGGCAATATGAATTGCTACAACGATGCCATTAATAGGACTACGTACGGTAGTATCTAAAAAGTGCTGTGCTTTTAATTTTGCTAACATGTGGGATGCATCTATAATTTTTAAATTCAAATCGCGCAGACGTTGTTGCAATTCTTTTTTTAAATTATTTAGAGCAGCCTTTTTCTGAATTCGTTGCTTGTTTGTATATTCCAAATGTTGCTTAACTGTATTTAAGTCATCTATTACATGCCATTCTTGACGCTCAATGAGCCCTTTTTTAAAAAGGTACTTTTTTCGTTTTAACAACTCTTCAAGGGCGAGAAGATTATCATTCTCTGCTTTAATCGAATTTTGTAGTATTTCTTGAATTTGATTGGCTTCTTTTTGTAGGCTAAAAATTTCATGCTGTAATACTTGCAAAAGCGTTGTATATTTAACCTCTAACTGTTGCAAATAATTTTGCTGTTTATTTACTTGTTCTATAATATTAGGGGCTTCTAAAATGGCTATCACCTCATTTTTATAAATACGATCACCCACTTTTACCCGCACATTAATCACTCGAGCTTGGCCCTCAGGACCAATTACATCAAACATCCCCCCATTTTGAGCTAGCAAAATCCCTTTACCTGTGGCGCGAATGGGAATGCTGCCTAAAAAGCTCCAAAGGACTAGGATAAATAATATTATAAGAAATGCACCTAACAGAATCCAACCACTCGGAGTGACAACGCGGGTAAGTTCGGTTAACCTTTCAGGAGAGGTTACATCCTCCAAAGCAGCTTGGCGGAATTTAATTTTGCTCAAATTGGACGTTCTCCTTAACAATTACCGGAATAATAATATCCCATTTCAAATCAGGCTTCCAATATAGTATTCTTAAATGGGTTCGCCGAAAATTTTTAAGGAAGTTGAGCTCGACTTTTGACATAAGTTCTAAAAAAATTCATCTAAATAGATTATTCCAAAGCTAAACAAATAAATTTCTGAAATAGAGATTATAACTTTAAACATGAGGTATCGTCACCATTTTGAATAGATAAAAACAGGACAGCAAATTAACGAAAAAGACGTAACCCGCAGGGGCGAGCATGAGCTAACTGGATTTATCAGATTCAACTGACAAGGCTAATCCATGCAGGCCACGAAGCTTTTATACCAATTATTGAGGGTCATAGTTGAGTAGACCGGCCAGATCACTCTAGCCAGCCGAGCTTATGCTAAAAGGCTTGAATCAAAAAATAGAGCAAGCCTTTTAATTTTTACACTATAGATAGTAGCGGTAGAGATGTGTTTTAAAGCTCATGCTCTCAATTGATATGATATAAAATCATCACTCTTGGCTTTTAACCAACTCCGCAAACAAATGTGAATGTCGAGTGGTCATCCCCAATTGCAAATGGCGATTATTAAGGTAAATGTTTTAATTATTACTTTTAGAATTGGTCCTATGAGAACACTACTGGAAAAGAAACTGGACTTCAGCATGGCCTTTTTCCGCTGCTATACCTGCAATAGATTTGATTTCCCACAACATCTATACCGCTTCATTAAGGCTCCTACAGCAAGGGCCTGGTTATTCTGGGCTGTAACACTAGCAAGGCTGCATAAAATATGGCGGTTTCTTCATTTTTTAAGCATAAAGATGTATATGAAGGTGTATGATGAAACTAAATATCAAGGTTATATTTACGAAGCAAAATTAAATAATTATGAAAAGGAAAAGGAAAAAGATTCCTTAATTATCCTGGATATTTATGATGAAAAACATGAAGACAATTATATATCTAGTAAATTTCCAAAATAATGAGCCGGTAAAAAAATTGTGTATCTATTACTTATCGCGCAGCGATGAGAATAAGAAAATGAAAAAGCAGCGGAAGCAGCCAAGAGTTTATGAACGAGTGCAAGGATAACTTAGTTGCCTTTTAACAGATTTATCTTCTTGCAAGGGTCTGAAATCCTCGCGAGCCAGTTAAGCGGCCCTTCAAAAACCAGAATTTGCATTAAATGTTGTGATCCTGTAATATTCAGTGCGCCAATAAATTAAACACTTAATCCAAAACGAGGCTCATATGTATTCTAGACCAACAACCCCAGATCAAATACAGAAATTTGTGTGGGAATTATATAATAAAGCACAAGCAAATAAGGAAGATGATCGCCCACCGCTTTATACAAAATATTTTTTTAGCAAATTGCCTTTAACATTACAAAGTTATTTTGATAAAACAACCTTACCCGTTGTTCAGTTTGGAATAGGTACTGCGCAAGAAATAATCCATTGTTTTCCATCCAGCAAGATCATTGGATATGATTTCTCCGATCTCGCTGTACAAGAATCAAAAAAGAAAGGCATCACAACAAGACACATCAATTTAAACCAAATAAATTCAGAAAATAATTCACTCTCATATCATGAACATCTTAAAACCGATTTGAGTGAGCCATCTAATGTTTTTTTAATACGAATTTTAAACTTGCTCAAACCAGAAGCGGCGAAATTGTTATTAATTGCTATTTGCGCTTTGTCCAAACCAGGTTCAAAAATTTGCTTTGAAAACTGGAATCATGATTCTTCTGGAAAAATGGATATTAATACAGGAGTTACTTTAGATTATCTAACCCCCTATAATTGGGTTTCATCCTTCTTTAGTCCATGGCCTGATTTCAAATCTAATTTCTGCAAAATAACTTATAATGCTGAAAATGAACATCCTGCAGACAGAATACCAGGTGAAAACACATCCGTAGAAAGATTTATCTTTGAAAAAACAGCGCAATATCCTTATCTGGAAGAAGAAATTGAATATCAGCATAATACAACAATAATCTCATCACTTGTCGATATTACTTTTACAGCTAAACTCAAACCTGATTATTATGTGGATGCCACGCTTAATATGGAGAATGTCTCTGAATCCAAAAAGGAAAAAATCTTTACTGAGCTGACATCATTTAAAATTCCCCATCGTCTATGTTTGTTTGGCGAGAAAAAACTTCTCGTTATACCCAATGTTAATGTTCGGGAATCAGTGGAACCATATCTTCCAAGTTTGCAGAAAAAAATATAAATCTTCCAAAGGCGAGAGCGAGGTTGCCTCACCTCGCTCTCTTCTCGTAACAGTTCGGGCAAATGCATCTTATTTATGCTAAGCTGACAGGTTAATTTAATAGTTATCTTGCTAATAGATCATTTAATTTTCGTCAATTCACCACTCTTTTTGTAGTTCCTCACACTTTACCACGCCCACTAGAAGGACCGAAAATAATATTCAGGTTGCTCTTCCACTAATAAAGTCTGATTTTCTAAAACTCTAAGTTTTTCTCGACATTCATTAGATCGTAACAGGATACTTTGTAAGTTACATGTAGCATCTGCCATTTTTGAGTCTGCCCGAATCATATATTCAGCCATGTTAAAGAAATATAACGCATTTTCAAATAAATCTGATTTTTTATACGCATTCGCTAATCCCCAGACAATAGTTAATGTTGTTTTACTCACATAGATGTAGTTGCCGAATTGGTATAACTCAGGTGGCTGAGGTTTTGTAAATCTGGATTCAGAAATACTATGTTCCAATGCTATCTGCCAAGCATTTATCGCATTTACAAAATCGTCTGATTTATAGCAAGCTAAACCGTTCTTATAAATCTTTTCTCGCTTTTCTGAATAATATTTTGCTGATGTTTCACTCTCCGGGTAACCTTCACTTGTAGAATAAGGGTGCCAATTGAAAGCAGGATTTTGGGACTCAATACGTATATAAGCAACAGCTTTTGGATTACATAAAAAATTGAATGCAGAATGAGGACTGTCAAGAAAAGCCAAACTTTCCTTTTCATTAAGGTCTGCAGGCAATAGCGAAAAAAAATCAAGCTGGTGATTTTTATCCATAGAGCCCTTAAATAACTTATTCGCAACCGTTATAGCTGAGGTTTTACCTTTTTCTATCAGGTTTTTAATAAAATGATTATTTTTAGTTGCAATACTTAAGGCATGCTCAAACAGCCCGGGATTCTTTTTGATGAGCATCCAAAGTTCATCAGAGCTTGAAGTTAAAAGACGTTCTAAAATTAAATCAGGCTTTGTTGTTGCGTGTATACCTGTTAAAGAATAGGCTCTTAAAGCAAGGAGCGGATTAATAGGTTGGCTGGTTTTGTCAAAAATAACCATCTCGTTTTTAGATATAAATTTTTCTACCGTAGATGTGTAATTGAATGTCAATTGAGTCCCTGCTTTAACATCTTGCGTAGTAATCAATATAGCAATAGATTGCGGAGTTACCTTCCCTTTCCTTGTTAACCGCATTGGAAGCATATTAATACCATTAGCTGCTGTTGCCATAGGCACTATCGGGGTGTGCTGTATTAGAGAAGCCGGATTTCTTGCACTCGCATTTTCACCATTAATACAGAGAACAAAACGTGAATTTGCTCCATAACAAAAATGGTCAGGAGTTTTAGCATAATTTTTAACAAAGTTAACAATCGTATTTAACGCAGTATTAATCAGGTTTTCCGGAAAATTTTCAGGATTATATTTCAAAAGATCAAATTTGTTATTTTGAAGCTTTTCTAGCCTAGTTAATAGTTCAGGAAGTTTTGCGACAGGAATAATAGTGGCATTAGATAATTGTTTTGCTAGTGCCAAATACCAAACTTTATCATTTTCATTCCAGATTAATGCGACCCGGCAATTAATTGGTTTATTTTTTTGATATTCCAGATAAATATCAATTTTTATGGTATCTAGAAATGCTTCTAATAGTGTTTCTGCTGATAAGTCAAAATCTAACAATCGTATTTCAATTTTGTTTGCTTCACGATTTTCGAAATTTTGATCATCACATTCAATTGAATGTTTGTCACCCGAGACCAGGAACTGAATGTTGCCCCCATAAGGTAAAGCAGAGCCGATAGGGATCCGTTTGGTTGCAACTATTCCGCGACCGGCAGGACCCAAATCACAAGTCTTGATTGAATCATTTGAAATTAAGATATAATTATTTTCACGTAATAATGCCTCAATTTCTTCATTGCTGGGTGTTGTAATGTCAAGGCATTTTTTAATTCGAGGCTCTACTCTAATCCATTGATCTTCCTTGGGATTAGAATCATTTATTATTTTTTTGAAAAAAAACATTGCCTCATTGATTTCGTGAGAAGGCTTTCGCATGATTTTACCTCAAATAGAAATTGGTGCTTCCTGCCAATTAACATGGTTATAAAAAGGATACATTGTACAATTAATTACATATTAAGTAAAGGATCAGGCTTAAATATCAACTCTTCCACCTCCTAATTTACTTTCAGCCTATCTGGTGGCAGAAGAATAACGGGTATCAAGTAGGGCGCAGGGGTCACGTTATTCTATAGCTGATCAATAATTATACAGTATGTATCATTATAATGGAACCTCCTTCCTGATACGTTAACAATCTTAAAACAATATTATAAATTAGAAAAAATAGGGTTTAGTCTATCTTTAGATGATTTTGGTAGGGGATTTAGTTCACTCTATTATCTACTTCGTATTCCAGCTAATAGAGTTGAAATTGATAAGTCTTTTATCGACGGTCTACCCAAATATAAAATCAGGCGTGCTTATATTAATGCAACTTAAGTCGGGGTCTAATTCTGCGGCTCAACCAATTTGTAAGTATTAGTATGGCCACTCGCCAATAACCGAATAAAGCCACTTGATGGGATCTATATAATGATGAATAGGCTAATCTTGCCAGTTTTCCCTGGATAAAAAAACCTTTCATTAGATTGCCCACTGTCTCATAGCGACTTAAGGAAATCAAAGAACCATGATCGTAATAATGGAAGTGTAATAGAGGTTTTTTATTTAAAAAATTAGCAATATTTTTGACTAAAAAGCTTGCTTCCTGATGTGCGGCTTGGGCGCGAGGTGGTACAGAACCACTGCCTTCTTGTGGACAATCAGCACAATCGCCTAAGGCAAATATTGAATCATCGAGGGTTGTTTGCAGACTTGGCTTCACTAATAACTGATTAATTTTATTAGTTTGCAACCCGTCAAGTTCTTGCAAAAATGCAGGGGCTTTTATACCAGCAGCCCATACTTTAACCGTTGATGGAATAAATTTACCGTTTTTCGTGTATATGCCTTCCGCCGTCACTTCACTAACAGGTTCGCCAATATAAAGTTTAATTCCTAAATTATTCAATTGCTCTCTAACCGAAAAGGAAACTCGCTCTGGAAGGGCGGGGAGCAATCTATTCGATGCTTCAATTAAAGAGATGGAGACATTTTCAGGCTCAAAGTTGAAACCATAGGCTGTTAATTGACTAAGGGCATAATTTAATTCAGCACAGAGTTCAACACCTGTAGCCCCAGCGCCCATAATCGCAATATTTAATTTGTGGTTGTGATTATTAAAATGAGAAGGAAATGCCATCATCATTTTTTTTATTGAATGCTTTTGAAAATTCAATGCCTGTTCGCCATTATCGATGGTTAAGCAGTATTTTTTTACACCGGGTATGCTGAAATCATTGGATACACTACCCACTGCGATAATTAAAATATCGTAGGGTATTACTCGTTCAGGGATAATTTCATGTTCATTTTCCACTACGGCTGAGAGAATAATTACTTTTTTACTGCGATTTAATCCGTGCATGCTACCAAGGCAAAATTGGAAATAATGACTTGCAGAATAAGCCAGATAAGAAAGTTCATCATCATAGGAGTAGAGTGTTCCTGCAGCAAATTCATGCAGAAGAGGTTTCCATAGATGGATTGGCGAGCTATCTATCAGTAGAATTTCTGCTTTTTTGGTTTTGCCAAATTTTTTCCCCAAATTCGCAACTAATTCCAAGCCACCAGCACCGCCGCCCACTACAACAATACGTTGGATTTTTCCCATCATTTCTCCTGCAATCTGGGTGACTGATATAACGCGCTTATATACCCTGGAATATTTTGGAACCTATCATAATTTTACCTTTGAATCTCTGTAATAAATCACTAATTCGCGCATGCAGTCAGTAAATTTTGCGCAGCTTCATTGCCTTTTTCAATCATTACGGCTTCTGTTTTGGTGGCCCCTGCTGTAGCAAAAAAGCAATGTGGGTTGTTTTCTTCACTAAAAATAGAAGATAATTTTCGCATCAGGATTTGTAATGGTTTTATAATATAAGTACGAATAAATTGAAAAAATGCAGAGTGTTTATTATCTGAGAAATGTTCCATTTGATCATTATGGAGATGGGCTTCTACTTTCTGCAAGAGCTGTTTTACATAGATTTCGCGTGGAACGCTTGGCTGATGTATTTTTTTACATAAATTAGTTAAGTTTGGATCTATCTTAACCAGTATATCCTGATATTCATTAACTAATTCAGGCTTGGTAAATAAAATATTTGGATTTATTTGAATATTAATTAGTCTCTCATCGTTTGGGTTATTTTTTATAGCATCCTCAAGCTTCACTTGTAAAATTTGACGATATTCGCTTTTCAATTGATTAACTATTTGCCTGGATGCGAGAACTTTATTAATATAATCTTTGTTAATTTGCTCAAATTCATTTTTGATAGACCATAGTTTAAATAGTCTCCGATCAATAATATTCAACAAGTTTAATTGTTCTTCACTCAAATTATCGAGGATTAGAAAATCTAAAAGGTTAGATCTGATTACATCCTCTTTCTTATTCTTATAGTGGTCAATTGCTTTATGAATTTTTTTGCCAGAAATACGTAAATATTCCTCTTTCAAGGTTTTAATAATATTTGTGGAGGTAATATATTCATTGCAAAATAAACGCTCTTCTATTTTATGAGCAGAAGCTAGATTGTCGGTCCATACATTAATAGCAGTCTTTACACTTTTGATTGTCGCATCATGGATATTTACGTTATCTTGCAACTTAGTTGGGGCACAACTGCCCAATAATTGGTATGATTTATTAGCTTTTTTTAGATTTTCTAATGCAAGCTTTTCATCATCTTTTAACTGGGAATTAAAAGGATTGGATTTATGGAGTAGCGGGTTTTCCAAGTCTTTAAAATCAGATTTAATTTTATCCAAGATGAGGCCTTTTTCATCTTTTAGTTGTTTTCTTGTGTTAAAAATATGAGCTTCTAAAAGGTCTATATGGGGTATAATATTATTTTCAATGACTATTATTTTTGAATTTGATTTCCTGACCTCTTCTATCTCTTCAGTTTCAACTGCAAGTAAGGTATCCACCTCTTGGTCGGTTTTATAGATTTTCAAAGCGGCTTTAGCATCAGAAATTGCAGTTTTTATTTGCGAGATTATCAGTTCTTTTTCTTGAGTATAACTTATAGATAATTTTTTGGAATTGCTCGAGCCAATTTCATGATATTGATTTGGATTTTCTATTTCTTCTTTCAACTTTTGTAAGTTAGCAAGGTATAGTTTTTGCAAGTTCGTAATTTGTGCCAAGGCTTCAAGTGCAGAAGGATTTTTTTCTAATTCTATTTTATCATATACATATTTCTGATGTATTTTAGCAATAGTATTTTCAAATTTGACTAAGTTAGACACAGCTTTATAACTTGAATTTAAGAGATCATTTGGTTGATTTTTATTTGTTAAAAGTGAAATTCCCTTATTTAATTTTCCTATTAAATTAGTAGTATAATTAATAATGTTTTTGGTTTCTTGAGCAAGAGTACTTTCTTGCTCCTCCTGCAATTTTTTAAGTTCATAAGTGCATTTAATTTCAGAGATAGAAAATAATTTTATTTGATCAGTGAATGACCGTACGGCAATAATTTGATTTATTAAGATTTGATCCTTGGTTTCCAAAACTGTGGAGGCATCAAAGGTGTCTTTTAAAAAAAGTCGAATTACTTCATCTATCTTTGGTTTAATTTTAGGGGGGATTAGTGGTTTTTCGCCCAGATGCCACAGTAAAATAACAATAAAGTTGCTTAATTTGTCATTGTTAAAGGGCATGTATTTTTTTTTAAAATTATTTTGTATAGCTTTAACGAACTCTTTAAGTTTGGCCTGAACGAAAAGAGTGCTCTTATCATTAGAAGTAAATTTAATTCCAATGAATTCTTTAAAAAAACTTTCAAGGGTTTCTCGCAAACATTTCTTATCCTTTTCTAAGGATATCTGTAATTCATTTATTGAAGTTTTTTCAGCCGGTAAAAGATATTTTTGTCTTGCTAAAATAGATTCTTTTATTTCATTTTTTTGATTGGATAAGGCGTTTAATTTAACAATAGTTTCATTAAGTTGTTCATATAATAAATGATGATCTTCAGTCTGAAAAGCTCTAAATTTTTCCTGCCAAGAAATTGTCATCTCTGTAATTAATTTAGAAATTTGCTCCTCAATTTTATTTAAAGAAGCCTTATTCAAAATAATAAGGTGATCCATTAGACAATTTTCTATTATCTCATTTTTGTTGAAAGTAGGTGTCTTATATTGGTCAAAGGTGTTAGTAAAATTTTGATACGTTTTTATTAGAGAATTTCGAAGTTCTATTTCCTTTACTTGTTCTTTTCCCAGAAGAGAGGACGTAGATAGAGTACCAATTTTTGATTTTATCTTTAATCTGGACCTTGTTAATAATTTATCAATATCTGCGGATTTTGTTGGTGAATTTCCGAATTCTATGCCTTCTATTTCCTTCATTTCCTTAAGTCCCATAATGGAAATAGAAGGACAAACTGGAGATTTTATCGGAGACTTTAATCGTGGTTTAGTTAACAAGTTTTCAATTTCATCTTGCTGAACAGTCAATTTTTTTAAATCCAGATTTAATTTGTTTATGCATAGATCAATTTCTTTAATTTTATTTGAGATTGGCTTTTTATCGCTATCTACCGATAGCTCCGATTTGAATTGCTTAAGTTGTTTAAGGCAATTTTCATTTCTTTCTTTAGCTAATATTTTGAATTGTTGCAAAAGTGGATTTAATTGTTCTATGGTTGGTTCACTCTTATTATTTCTAAAATCATTAATAAATTCCGATGGAATCTTAGATAAGGCAATTTCTTGTTCAATGATAAAGATGCAAGTTTTGACAGCTGAATTTTCAATGGATTGAAGCTCGATTTTTAATTGATCAAACAAGTCACTATCAATCTGTGAATCAGGCGCGATAGTTGATTTTAATCGATTTATATTGGTAATTATTGAAGAAAAACTGTTGTTTAACGTAAGAGTATTAATCTCAGTTATTAGATTCTCTATTACTCGCAATCTCGATAAAATTTCGTTGCTTTCATGACTCATGCTACTCACCTTTTGACAGAATCTATCTTTTGTATATATATAAATGTACAGTAACATCCTTTCCTTAAGCGAAGCTTAAAGCTATGTATCAAAATTGTAAATTTGGCATTATAAAACCAGGAAATAAACATTACAAAGTTATCACATCGCCTGCGGATAGGAGCCTAGTAAGGTCATCATAACTGACATCGAAGATAGTTCATTCAGCGCTGCTTGAATATGGGGTTCTGATTGGTGTCCTTCAAAATCTATAAAGAAAAGATAAGTCCAATTGCGGTGGCGATAAGGACGTGATTCAATAAGAGTCATATTGATATTATATTTATCAAATGGCGCAAGCAGTAGCAATAAACGACCCGGCTCATGGGGGGTAGAAATAATTAACGATGTTTTGTCAGAGCCTGAGGGATCAGGTAATTGTTTACCAATAATAATAAAACGGGTTGTGTTGTTTGGAAAATCTTCTATGTGCTGATGTGATTTATGCAATTTGTAAATCTCAACGGCATGATCGCTACAAATCGCTGCAGAATTTTCGTTTTTCGCGGCAAGTTGCGCTGCCAAGCCATTAGAAGCCACTTCTTGCAAACTAACTTTCGGATAGTGAACTGCCAACCAATGTTGACATTGAGCCAAGGCCTCTTGTTGAGCATAAATTATCGTTAAGGGTTGCTCAGGGGCGATGCGGGCTAAATGATGGCGGACACGAAGTGAGATTTCCCCGCAGATCTGTACCTCCGAACTTATAAGGTTATCCAACGTATTCGTGACCATCCCAGCAGTAGAGTTTTCAATAGGCACTACCCCATAATGAACATTACCGCTTTCTACCTGTTTAAACACTTCTGTAATTGAATATTCTGGAACAAGATCAACACTTTCACCAAAATGGGTAAGAACAGCCTGCTGGGTAAAGGTACCTTCCGGGCCAAGAAAAGCAATTGAGAGCGGTTGTTGTAAGGCAAGACAGGCACTCATTATATCCCGAAAAATTCGAGCTACCTCACGGTCTGGTAAAAGACTATCATTATTAGCAACTATTGAGCGTAATATTTGCGCTTCACGCTCAGGCCGATAGTAGACGGGATTGTGTTGTTGCTGTTTGATCTTGGCTACCTCAGCAGCTAAATAAGCACGGTCACGTATCAAGCTAAAAAGTTGCTCATCAATTGTATCGATTTTTCTGCGAATCTTTTTAAGCTTCTCGTCTGTCATTCAAGTCTCGTCTTTTTTTTCGTAAATAAAGTAAAATCGCCGGTATTATCATAATTAGAATACCACTGGCAAAAACTAAACGAAAATGATTTGCTCCACCAATATCCATACCAGTTTCGGGGGGGATAAACCCTACAATTAAGGTGAGGGTGCAACCTGCAAGCCCCAAAGCACAAGTCAGGTAATAACCGATGCGGCCGCCGGGTATAACAAAGGGACGGGTTAATTTGGCATATTTTCCCTTTAGACGCCAAGCAGCAATAAACATTATTACGTACATTAATATATAAAGTTCAGTGCTAAGGGCGGTGAATAACCAATAAATAGCATTAATACTTGGAAAAAGTAAAAAACCACTACATAGCAAAGTAACGAGAACAGCTTGCAGTAATAAAATGCGTGAAGCGATACCATGGTTATTCAAACGGTATAACCAATGCGGTAGAAACCCGTTATCAGCGGCAAGTAACAAACCCTTTGCCGGCGAAATAATCCAGTTAACCATAGACCCTAAGCTGCCAAGTAATAATAAAATAACAATGACTGGCATTAAGAAGTTTAAATGATAGGCTTGAAAAAAGTTGGTAAAGGCTTGCATAACCCCATCTACAAGACTAATTTTTTCCTGAGGTAAAACAAAAGCGATTGCCAGCGAGCCAAAAATCATCGTTGTAAGTATGAGAATGACAGAAATGAACATGGCGCGAGGAAAATTCTTTTGCGGATTCCTAACGTTTCGCACATGAACGGCTGCTAATTCCATGCCAAGAAATGAGGTCATAATTGCTGTTAATGAAACCCAAGACTGGGTATCTCCCCAGTGAGGTATTAAATGTTGCCAGCTTAGATTGATAGCAATAGGGTGACCATTAAGAAGCCAGATGAGAGCTAGTATTATGATAAAAGCCATCGGCACGATCATTCCGACTACTGCAGAAAAACTGGCAAAGGCCGCGGAAGCGCGCAAACCGGCAAGACCGAGAAAGGTAAGCGACCAGAAAATTACTAAAATAACGCTGATAAGGTAATATTTATTTTGGGCTAAAGCCGGGTTAATAAGATAAGCCAGGGTGCCAGCAATAAAAGACAGAATAGTGGGATACCATACCATGGTATTAATCCACTGTAACCAAATAGTAAAAAAAGCAGCCGTTTCACCAAAGGCATGTTTTACCCAACTATAGACACCGCCTTCTTCCTCTGGCCAGGTTGAAGATAGTTCCGCCGAAACCAGAGCAACTGGAATAAGAAAAATTATTGCAGAAAAAATAAAGAAAAAAATTAATGAAGATCCGAACAGCGCAGTAGCAGGTAAATTACGGATATTATCGATGGAGCCAGTAACTAACAAGACTAAGGCTAGTACAGAAATTTTTTCGGAAGACCAGGCTTTCATAGTTAAAAAGTTCCAAGGGGCCAATTGGCTAAAAAAGAGACGCATTATAAGGGAATGACGGAAGCTATGAAAAGCATTTTTTTATAACATCGGATTTAATGCATAATAGAACAGTTGATTTTTCATTCGGCAAATCCGTGCGCAGTAATAATAATTCGTCTTGCAGGGGCCTGATTGCGATGCTCACATAAATAAATACCCTGCCATTGCCCCAAAGCCAATTGCCCCTTTTGCAAGGGAATGGTCAGGCTAACCCCTAATAAAACATTTTTAATATGTGCTGGCATATCATCGTCGCCTTCAAGGGTATGGTGATAAAGTGTTAAGTCATCAGGTATGTTTTTTGTGAAATATTGTTCTAAATCCTTAGCAACATCAGCACAGGTGTTCTCGCTAATGGCTAAAGAGGCCGAAGTGTGCCGAAGAAAAAAATGAATTAAACCAGTGTGTATTGGCGGCATTGACAGTAAATTTTTCTGTAAGTCTTTAGTAATTAGATGAAAGCCACGTGGTTTACTGGCCAAAATGCATTCACTTTGCCAATAAACCGATTGATTAACTATGGATTTATCCATGGCGGTAACCATCGCGGCAGGCTGGTGAGGTGGGTGTGGTCTGACCTCTGTTTTGCCATTCTGCGGGGGTAAATAAGTGCAGGCTTAGCGCATGCAAGCCGGAATTTAATTCCGTAGCTAATAATTTTGTTATGAGGCGATGACGGGCAACCTTGGTTAAATCATTAAATTTCTCAGAAACAAGTGATACCTTGAAGTGAGTTTCAGCGCCTTCTGGCACATGATGCTTTGATGATTCGTCTTCAATTTCTATAAAGCAGGGATTTAATTCCTCACTAATTAGCTGGTTAATTCGATGTTTACGGGACATAAGATAGCCAAAAAGAGTCAATATTCCTAAAGTATACGTATTGATTAAGCTTTTGTCATATTTCATTGATAATTATGGCATCCAGAAATGTTAAGAGCCTCAAGTTTATGGCATACTGCCATCCTTTTGCTTGCTTTGGAGAATTGTATGAAACAGAAGGGAATGACTCTTATAGAGTTAATGATTGTTATTGCTATTTTAGGGATTCTTATTTCTATCGCGGTGCCTGCCTATCGTGATCATGCGGTCAGGGCACGTGTTGCTGAAGGTTTATACCTGGCAGAAAGTGCAAAACTGGCTGTATCAGAAACAGCGATGTCTATTCATTCCCTACCAAGCTCACAAGCTGAGACGGGGTATACTAGCCCAGCATCAACTAAAAATGTGAAATCAATAAACATCGGATCGCAGGGCGTAGTTTCTATTAATTATACCGAGCTTGCTGGTAATGGCAGCCTGACTTTAGTACCTATTTTACAGGCAAGTGGAGAGTTAACTTGGTCTTGTAATGGCGGGACACTGGAAAAACAATATAGACCCTCAACTTGTAGATAAGGCAGACCGGCCATCTTTGGCCCCTATTGATAAAAGCAGGCTAAAAAAGTTCGCTTAGACATCTATGCTGCTCTTTCTGCATGCTTTTCTCAAAATCGGAGCTTCAATCTGTCTGGTCTAGAGGATTGCAACGGTCTGAATTTAAAAATTCAAGACTGTTGCTATATTGCCATTAAGGATGTGGTGCTTGCGTTGCGGGTGGTGAACCTGCACCCGTCTGGCGTGGTATGGCTATCATTTGCATAATACCCAAGTCACCTGAAACTTTCCGACCTACTACTAAATCTATAGTAAGAGGCTGTGTAAGTTTTTCTTTATCATTTTGATAAACAACCTGCATTGGAATAGTTACTTTCCATTGATTTTCCTTGATATCTGTAACCTTGCTTTCACCATTAACCATAGAGCTTACAGTGAGCTGTTGAGATTTTATGGCATTTAAATTACCTGATTTTTCCAAGGCATCATTAAACCCCTGCCAACCTTGATCGGTATAACAAGGTTTTAATTTTGAAATTTGATTATCAATAGTTTTGAAATCAAACTCGAAAGATTGCTCGGCAGCCTTTTCAGCCCATTTCTTAACAATTGTTTGTTCGATATGAGTAGTTTCAGCGGGAATACGATAAGAACAATTAAGTGGTTGAGGTTGCGTAACCAGGGCAGCGGGTGTTTTTGTATCCGTAGCTGGAGCTTGAATGCCAGGAGCCGGAGCTTGAACGGCAGGAGCCGGAGCTTGAACGGCAGGAGCCGGAGCTTGAACGGCAGGGGCC
>JACCSX010000025.1 GCA_013812775.1 Tatlockia sp.
CATTTAGAATAAGTTTTCTTAAGAGAGCTTTAATGAAACTAGCTACTTCGTAATCAGTAAATTCTGTATTCTCTAGAATAGAATCTATTTTTTTAATTAGCTCTTTATCAGAAATTATCGTAGTAAAAGAACGAACTAGCAGTCTAAGATTGCTAGTTAAATTAGAGGAATTATCATTCAATTTTTCTAAAACATTTAAATGTGAATTTTCATTAAAGTTGCTCTCCTGAGTTGCTTGTTCTAGGATTTCAATGTCCCCTGATTCACTAAACCAAGCTATTAAACGCTGAGGCCAATAAAGTATCGTATCAAGCAGTTTTAAGAAACCGATGGCTATAAAGGTAAAACAAGTAGCTATAATCGCTAAAATCCCTCTCAATCCATACGATAAGACACCCTCATTCTCTTCAGTATTGACTATAAAATGAACCCAGGGGGATAACATCCATGTCCACCAATATTCTTGTCGAATTTTATATTCTTTTTCAAAAGCAGTAGACATAATCTTCCTCGGTACAGCGATTTAAATTTAACTGGTTATTCATTAATGATGATCTTTTAGTATAAATAAAATTATCTCTATCTAAATACAAAGAGAAGTGTACATAAATTAACCAATAAAGTCAATATCTAGCTTTTGACCGGTGCTGACTGCAATTGTAATGGGGATTGGCTACTCACAATTTCAGAAATTTAATTAATACAAATCAGGTTAGATCATATTTATATAATTATTATCTTCAACAACTATTTTGGCTTCATCATAAATTTGTTTTAATTGCCTAACCTTATTAACGCGCACCATAAAATGGCTGTTATCGTTAAATTGATGAGTATTTACATAAGTTTCTATGCTCGTAACTATCTGATCGATATCTTTGTCAGAATTTTTGCAATCATTTATTATACGGCTTGTTTCGTTCAAATGATTTCTGAAAAAACCTGTATTGAGGTAATCGTTAAAGATTCTCTCAATATCTCTCTTGTTAAAAACATCGTTTTCAAAAGTTCTGTAACGCCCATCGAGATATTCAAACCGCTTCAAAAAACTGCTGCAGGGATTATATTCGATGGCAAACATATATTTCCTTAGGTCTTGCATAATTGCAGGAACATCATAATCGTCATTATCGCACTTAGCTATTAGCTCTTCTGCCTTTATTTTATGCGTTCTTCCAAAAAATGAAACGAAGCCAGTCGTATAAGATAATAGGAGTTTTTTAATCTCATTTTTAGAAAGGGGGACATTATCCCAACACCAATTTGCATATTTTTCCGCTGAATCTCCAACAAAGTAGCCAATTTGCAAACGAGTAATCCAGTGATTATTGCCTAAATTATCAATAGCAAAAGAAGGTCTATTACAGACATTTGGCCCGCGAGTTCTGATACGGCGTTCACCATTTTCAAGAATGGTTAAATGAATTTTGAAGAGGTCAGATAAATAATTAAGATCCTCGTCAGTAGCTAACCACTCTCTATCTCTCTTTATTCTGGAAAGGGCATTTACAATTAAGGAGGAATTATTAATTTCACATTTAAGATGGTTCACTCGTCGATCTTTTAATTGTTGTTTTTCGCCAAATGAAAGCGGAATGGTTCCTTGCGACTCTAATAGCATCCCAACTCTTTCCAGCTCTTGTTTCTGAAAGTTATCCAGATCTTTAAAAGGTATCCCAAATTTTTCCTGGATATATATATCAAGAAATTGATTATTTATAGTTTTAAACAGGAGATGTTCATTAAGAATATCGTCAGCTGTTGACGAAATATCCTGAAATATCTTAGAGGAGCTTTCTATTATTAGTTCGGACTCTGCATTTAATTTAAAATTAGGGCACTTATGTAGAAGTGTATTGATTAAATTTTCAGCCTTAATAGGAGTGTAGTCATAAGATCTGTTTAAAGAGGGTGAATAAAGGCGAATAATATTATTTTTAACATCTACCAGTTGAATGTAAAGACTGCCAACCTCCAGATCCATTGGATTTAAAGGTTCAATGCTGACTACCAATTTGACTCGCTGATAGAGGGATTTTTTGTTTTCGCGCAGTGAATTAGCACAGTCTAGAGATTGTTTTCTAAAATCAAAATTCTTGGCAAGATTTAAGGTGGTATACGATTTGTAGTATAAATCCTGTACTACCATTTTAAATTGTTTGAATAGTAGAATTATATTTTTTTCTTTTTCTGGTAAATAATCATTTCTAAGGTTTGTGGTTTCGTCCCAGGGAATTTGAATTTTATTGAGATAGTCTTCGCCATATAAATCAATCATAAACCTGGCTTGTACTAAGAGCTCAAGTTGATGCGGATCTCTTATCTCACTAAATTGTTGCGCAAGTGAATGAGCAAATTCGCGAATCTCGACTGATTTATAAAGGAGGTTAGTATCTTGGTAGAAATAGCTACCATGATGATAGAAATCGAAAATTTGTAAAAACTGCATATACATAAGGCTATCTCTTATAGAATTATCACCTTCTATAATCACAGAACCTTGCCATATTTCATGTAAATATTGGTTGTATAAAATAGATCTAAGATCTGACTTTAATTTGTCTAATAAATTTCGGTCTGTTTCGTTATTCATATTGTATTTAAAATTTATGAACTCCTGAGGCTCATATTTTTCAACCTTGGTTCTTAGTTTATTAAGAGTTTCAAGCTGGTGAGGAGTTAGGTTACCTTTAATAAATTCAGCTTGGATAACGCTTATATAACCTATTGCAAAGGCATAAAACCCACAATCACCTTGTCCAGGGTTATTAACATTAAGATATAAGTTATCTGCGCAAGTGGATTCGCTTTGTTCTGTGTGGAAACTCATTGATTATTTATTCTTATAAAAATTGTTCTAACTATATTCCAGAAATCTTAAGAAAACATTAAGTGAATAGGGAAACTTTGTAATCTTGACAACAAAAACAAACCCTTGCGTCATGCCGTTGTGTTAATCCAACATTATAACAGGGTAATTTTTATCGTCCTAACGATTACCCAAAAGGCTTAATAAGGCACCAGATAATAAAATTATAATACCCGTAGCCTGGATGAAATTAATTTTTTCATCTAAAAGCAGAATGCCGAATATAACTACAAACACAGGTTCTAATACAGATAATATCGATGCCTGTAAAGAACTAATATCTTTTAAGCCCTTTAACAGGAGAACAATTGGTAAGGCTGTACAAATAATTCCTATGCCGAGGATATTTAACCAGACATCTAACTTTTCTGGGATATTAAAAGTATGATTAACAATCGCTGCAATTAAACAAATAATCGCCGCTCCAAATGAGATCAACAAAGTAGAAATTAAGGGACTTAGAGGGCTGTTCTTGGAGAAAATTATGTATAAAGCGTATAAAAGCGATGATAGCAAACCAAAACTTATGCCCGTTAAATTGAAAGTATTAACACTACCACTCACTAAACAAAACATACCAATCAATATAATAAGAAGTGCCAGATAGTAAATACTGCTTATTTTATGCTTATATAAGATACAATTAATTAACATCACTAGGGCCGGATAAGTAAAAAAAATAACCATTGCTAAGCCCGAACCAATATATTTGGCCGAGATAAAGTAGAAAATAGAGGTGCTACCATAAAAAGCCAGTCCGTAAAAAATCACTTTTATGGTTTCAATGGGCGTTTTTTTTAAATTATTTAGTTGTGGCAATAATAAAAAAAATATAAAGAGGGTGGAAATTACAAACCGCCAAAACAGCATGTTAGGCACAGAGATTTTTGCATGAATAACACTAATGCCAAAATAACCTATTAGTCCATAAAATAAACCAGATAAGGCTGCGTAAAAAGCACCGTTAGATTTTACTAACAAAGAAATTAACCTTTAAAATTGAATTGCCCATCTTAGCAGATCTTACTAATCGCTTTCAAAATGAGAGAACTTATCTTTCTACGAAAAAATAAATTTTTCTCCTCAAATTACAATTGGCAAAGTGCCAGATCCAGCCTGGCCTTGGTTTCGCGTACTTCTTGCATCGTACTAAGGTCACATAATCGTAAACTTAAGCCATGGTGGCCGAGTTGCATACGAGGGACGACGCCAAAAGATTTATCGATTCTCAATAATATAAGATGGCAGGAGGTTTTGGGTGGTAAAGGGCGTTGGTAAAAACCATTATACATTTCAATTTCGTTGAATTTAGCAGTGTCTCTTAATAAAGCCAAGTAGAGGCTCACAGTTGTCTGCAGTGCTTTTAAACTGCTCAACCAGTCTGTGAGGTCCTGTTGCCTTAAACTTGGATTTGATTCTAGCCATAGTAAGAGCTGGGGAGAATGCATATCACAATCGTAAAGCTGGGTATGCTGAGTCTGTCTAATTGATTGTAAATAAGGATTAAGGTGGATATTTTCACCAAAGCGCCCAACGACATGAGTTAAAATTTGAATTTGTAGATGCAGTCGGCTAAATAACTCCATGGAAACCTTCGTACCTGTTTTAATGAGAACATGCTCTATGCGCATTAGTTCTTTTAAAAAGCGACTTTTAAGTTCTGGTTTTTCAACCAGACTAATAATTTCTATGAGATTTTTTAGGGCATAATGATGAATAACAGGGTGTGTTTCTTCTCGCGATTGATTAATTGTTTCGTAAAGGCACTCTAATCGCAAAGCAATTTTAGGGAGAAAATGAGTGGCCTGCTCAAAAATAATGGTTTTATCATACATTGAAAGTTGCTATCCCTTGCGCTTTAACGATTATAAAGTAGAGGTAAAAATTTGTTTTATTATCATGACTTTTGGCTTGCAAATTGTAAATACTGGCAATGTAAAATTTCAATTTTTTTTGCTAAATCAGCTATTGAACCATCATTATTAATAATATCATCAGCTAATTTACGTCTGCTTGAATCTTCTCTAGTCTGAACTGCCAATATCGCTTCAACCTGCGCTCTGTTACTTTTATCGCGCTCGATTACGCGCTCAATGACCTGCTCATGACTCGCAAAAACAAGTAAAATCCGATCCAGGTAGGGATAATCCTCACGTTTTTTTAAAAGTGGAATTTCTACAATAGCATAAGGACCTAAAGACTCATGCAATTTTTTTTGCATATATTGCCTTATAAGCGGATGTAATAATTGCTCTAGCCAAATTCTTTGCTTAGTGTCGCTAAAAATCGTCTCTCTTAATGCTAATCGGTTAAGTTCGCCTGAAGGTTTGATAAATTCCTTTCCAAAATGCTGTTCGATAGCAATTAAAGCGGGCTGATTAATTTTAGTCAGTTCATGAGCAGCCTCATCGGCACTGATTATTACAATACCTTTGTTTTTAAAAAACTGACTTACCGTTGATTTACCACTGGCAATATTTCCAGTTAATCCTACACAAAACATGATCACTCACTTTCAGATTAAACTTATACAGGTTATTAAATTAATATAACAAGAATCCGGATGAGCACTATTGCGTCGACAATAGGCTTTTGCTGATAAAGCTGCTCTATCCGGGTTAGATGAACTTGTAGCAACCCAGGTAACCGCATTATGGTCAAGGGCTGTACATTGCCACCTGGCCCGACTTGACACCTTCTTTAAAAACAGGTTGCAACTTTCTTTAATAACTTTACAGGTTGCTGGTACATTGCTTTCTTTTTTGCATTCA
Organism: Tatlockia sp.; assembly: GCA_013812775.1. GTDB lineage: Bacteria > Pseudomonadota > Gammaproteobacteria > Legionellales > Legionellaceae > Tatlockia. The sequence goes on from JACCSX010000025.1 coordinate 5,641, forward strand.
TCATATGATTTGTTGAGAGCTGTAATTTGGTAGCCGGAAGTCACTATCCATTGCTTGTGCTGGGCATCCACGGTGATGCACCGCCAGTTATCATCCGCAGCAGCTGCTTGCATGTAAAAAGAACTTAAAAACAAGGACACAACTAAAATTTTGTTCATCTTGAATCCCTCCAAAGAACTTCCCTTATAACTGGTCCGACGTTATGTACCAGTTAGCTCATTATAAATAGTTCTGTTTAGTTGCTCAAAGGACATGGCTTTTGCAAAATACCATCCTTGTACAAAATCTACCTTGGCCTGCCTTAAAAATTCAAGTTGGTCAACGGTTTCCACACCCTCAGCGATAATATTGAGCTCCAAGCTTTTAGCCAGATGTATAATTGCCTGGTTCAGCGTTTCAGTTATTGCCCCTGTCCCAATTGCTTGTATAAAAATTTTATCAATTTTAAGATAATTAAAGGGAAAGTGTTGTAAGTACTTTATGCTTGCATGTCCCGTACCAAAATCATCAATAGCCAGGGAAAAGCCCCTCAGCCTCAGATCATTCATTTTATTGACTACTCTGATATCGTCCTGATCTAAAAGTTGCCTTTCTGTAAACTCGAACATGACCTGCTTGGATGTAATTTCATATTCTATGCATAAATCATAAAAAGTATTAAAAAAATCATTATCAGTAAAATTTTTTACAGAAATGTTAAAAGCCAGGTGAAAATCCGGCTGCTGTTTTAATAAATCTTTTGTTTGCTCAAATGTTTTTTCAATGAGTTGTAAGGTAATAGGGACTATTAACCCCGACTCTTCCGCGTCAGCAATGAAGGCATCTGGCATGATTATTTCATTTGTGGTTGTTTGCCATCGAATCAACACCTCAGCGCCACAGAATCGGTTAAGCGAAATATCTTTTATTGGTTGATAGGCTGGTTGAAAATGATTGAGCTTAAGTGCTTGGGTTAAGGAATAGTGCAAAGAAAAGCGATTATTCAACATCGATCTTAATTTAAGATATAGAAGCAATGAAAGCAGCGAAATACCTAAAATTAGGGGTAGTTCATAATAGAAAAAAGACGCGTTTGGCTTTAATGGAAGCTCTACAATTTCAATGACGATATATTTCTGCCACCGATGATGAAGAGTTGCCATAAGCAGCAAAATCGTCAAAATTAGCCAGACTACTCCTAATGTCCATTGCGCATTAGAATGCTTTCTCTTATTGTTTTTCATATAATTATCTGTAAGTAGCCTTAATAGAGTTTAGTGTGATTTCGGCTAGATTCTCAATAGTTTGATTTTCAGAGTTTAAAGGTGGCAACCAATAAAGACTATTACCTAGAGGTCTTAATAGGGCGCCACGACTTAGCGCTTCCTGATAAAGTTGGTACCCTAGGCGTTTGCTACCGTTATCAATCAAGTCAGCAGCTACCATCGCTCCTAGTGATCTGACATTGGTTAATTTACCGCTGATTTCGGCGATTTGTTGAAATTGTTGTTGCATAAATATCCCAAGTTTTTGTGCCTGTTCATTTATTTTTTCTTGTTCCATTACCTTAATAGTTGCAAGAGCTGCACTGACAGCTAAGGCATTGCCGCTAAAAGTATGGGAATGTAGAAAGGATTTCCCTTTATCATAATCATCATAAAAGAGGTCATAAATTGGCGCATCAATTAAAACGCAACTTAAAGGGATAGAGCCAGAAGTTAAACCTTTTGAAATGCAGATTAAATCGGCATCAATACCTGCATGATGACAGGCAAGCCATTCCCCTGTTCTTCCCATGCCTGTCATGATTTCATCAGCAATGAAATAGATATCGTTTTCTTTAGCCCAAAGAGCTAATTTTTTTAGAAAATCAGCACTGTAGCACCGCATGCCATTGGCTCCCTGGATGATTGGCTCCACAATAAGCGCACAGACATTTTTCTTGATTTGCTCTAATTTTTCTAAAGTAGTTGTCCAATAAGGGGTAGCATCCGCCCATAAGGGATCATTTTTGTCAGCAACATAGGGCAGATTTTCAAGAAAATGACATTTAACGCCATAGCCTTCGTAAGGTTTTTTGAAAAGGCCCAAATCACTAATGCTTAAAGCACCAAAGGTTTCACCATGATATGAATTTGAAAGGGCTATGAATTCATTACGATGATTTTTGCCTTGCAATTGATTGGCATGTAAGGCAAGTTTCATAGAGATTTCTACAGCCGAGGAGCCATCACTGGCAAAGAATACATGCTGTCGCTTGCTGATTTCCATGAGTTTTTCACCAAATTCAGCAAGTAGCCTGTGCGTGGTATTAGCTGCGATGACATGTTCAAATGAATCCAGTTGCTCTTTGATCGCCGCAATAACCGCAGGGTGGCCATGACCTAAGGATTTGCACCACCAGCTTGAACCGGCATCAATCAAGCGACCCTTATCGGTATAAAGGTAGGAACCCTTAGCATGGCTTACAATTAGCGGCGGGCATTGTTCAAAGTCTTTCATCTGCGCACATGGATGCCAAATATGCTTTAAATCCTTTTCGATAAGCTGCATAGTGCTAACCTTTTAACAAATTTTGGTTGACAAGAAATCGGCTGACTCTATCATGTTCACCACAACAAAAAAAAGGGGTCTAAGTGAGTAATTCAAATGAACGTTGGACAATGGCTGACATTAGAGAAATTTATGAACAACCGTTTAATTCGCTTCTTTATAAAGCTCATACTATTCACAAAGAAAATCACGATGCTAATGCCTTACAGCTAGCGAAATTGCTCAGCATTAAAACAGGCGCATGTCCAGAAGATTGCGGCTACTGTTCGCAAAGTGGTCATCATAAAACACGTGTTGAAAAAGAAAAACTCATGTCCGTGGATGATGTACTTGCCAAAGCCTGTGAAGCTAAGACTAATGGCGCCAAGCGTTTTTGTATGGGCGCTGCCTGGCGCTGTCCTCCTGATAAAGCGATGCCCGAGTTAAAGGCGATGATTGCTGGCGTTAAGGCAATGGGTTTAGAAAGCTGCATGACCTTAGGCATGCTAGCACCTGAGCAGGCTAAAGATTTAAAAGAAGCCGGCCTGGATTTTTATAATCATAATATAGATACCTCACCCTCTTATTATGACAAAGTGGTGACCACACGCCGCTTTAGTGAGCGTCTGGAAACCATTGAGAATGTGCGCCAGGCAGGTATTTCTGTCTGTTGTGGTGGAATTTTGGGTCTTGGTGAATCACGCGAAGATAGAATTGAATTTTTACACACCTTAGCAAACATGGAATCGCCACCTGAAAGTGTTCCTATTAATCGCTTAATTCCTGTCGAAGGAACGCCTTTGGCACATTCAAAGCAGGTAGAAGGCATTGAATTAGTCCGTACAATCGCAACGGCGCGTATTTTAATGCCCACCTCCGCAGTGCGTTTGACGGCAGGTCGTACCGAAATGAGCGATGATCTTCAGGCGCTTTGCTATTTTGCCGGAGCTAATTCCGTCTTTATTGGTACAAAATTATTAACAGAAGCAAATCCTGAGCGCGATGATGATAAAGTGCTTTTTCAAAAACTGGGATTAAAGGCTTTTGCTGAAGCATGATAAGTTTCACCATTGAGCACTATTTAGAAGAAATCAAAAAGCAGGGCCTGTATCGCCAACGAATGCTGGTCGATTCTTTTGAAGGAATTAATTTTAGTTCCAGTGATTATTTGTCTATTACGCAAGAACCAGACATAAAAAATGCCTTTCAAAAAGGCTTTGACAATTATCCATCTGGAAGTGGCGGCTCGATGGTTATTTGTGGCTATCATCCTAGTCACCGGGCCTTGGAAAAGGCTTTTTCTGAGGCATTGGAAGTTGATGATGCACTTTTATTTGGTTCCGGTTATGCGGCAAATCTAGGTATTGTGTCTCTGTTGGCGTATTTCAATGCAAAGATTATTATTGATAAGGGCGCCCATGCTTCTTTTTATGATGGTCTACGCCTCAATGACTGTAATTACAGCCGCTATTTACATAATGATTTACCTAACCTAAGCCTTAAATTACAGGCAAATTCTATTAATCCAGTAGTAATTACTGAAAGTGTATTCTCCATGAGCGGGCAGGCCACTAATCTTCGTCAGCTATCTGACTTGTGTATTGACTTTGCTGCAGGCTGCATTGTTGATGAGGCACATGCCTTTGGACTATTAGGCCCACAAGGTTTGGGTGCTGTTTTGCAACATGGTTTAAGTCAAAACCAAATTCCACTTCGTGTTATACCGCTTGGTAAGGCCTTTGGGTTTCAGGGCGCTATTGTGGCTGGAAAGGGCGAGTGGATTGATGCCTTGTTGCAATTAGCGCGCTCCCATACTTATTCGACAGCAGTCAGTCCGGCTCTTGCTTATGGATTATTGGAAACCTTAAATTATATCAGAGCTGCAGATGGCAGGCGCCAAAAACTATATGATTTAATTGAATATTTTAAATATCAGCAAAAAAAATCACCGCTTAATTGGCGTAATTCGCCAACAGCTATTCAACAATTACAGCTTGGATGTCCGCATAAAGCCTTGGTTTGCGCAAAATATTTACAATCGAAAGGTATTTTTTGTCAGGCTATGCGTGAGCCAACAGTAAGCAGAAAAGACACAGGATTACGGGTAATATTAAATTATGCTCATGAACCTAAAGACATTGACAACTTATTTTCACATTTGCAACTCTTTGCTGCATCAGCCACTGAGAATTTAGAGCACAGCCATGAATCTGCATATTGAAAAGAAGGGTAATGGACAGCCCTTAGTGTTTTTTCATGGCTGGGGTTTTGATTCACGGATTTGGTTAGAACTTGCCAAGGCAATAGAAAATCGCTATCAACTATATTTGGTTGATTTGCCTGGTTTTGGCTTAAGTTCATATATGGAATGGGAACTTTTTAAACATAAACTTTTGTTGGAATTGCCAGATTTCTTTACTATAGCCGGCTGGTCGATGGGAGGACTATTGGCAATGCGCTTGGCTCTGGAGGAACCGCAACGAATAACGCATTTGATAAGCATTTCTTCCTCACCGCGATTTATCAAAGAGAATCATTGGCCAGGTGTTGATAAGACCGTGTTATCTAATTTTTTAGAAAATTTAAGCAAGGATCCCCAAACAATTATTGCCCAATTCGTGGACTTGCAGTTACCAAAACAGTCCTGCTATCAAAACCAGCATATGCCAGAGCTGGCAAGTTTAAGAACCGGTTTGGAAATACTTTCGGAATGGGATTTTAGGAAGTCCTTGGCTAATTTTGATAAACCCGCTTGTTTTATGTTTGGGCGTCTTGATGCAATCACCCCGCGGACAACAATGGCAGCTATGCAAAAAATCTATCCCAATTATGACTATGTCATGTTTTCCAAGGCCGCGCATATGCCATTTTTATCTCATCAGGACGAATTTATAACTGCTTTAGACAGCGTATTTGAGTGAACTCTTATGACCTCTTATTTTATTACAGGAACTGATACTGATTGTGGCAAAACTTATGTAACCTGTCAGTTGTTGGATTATTTTAAAACACAAAAAAGACGAGCTATAGCCTTAAAACCAGTTGCAAGTGGTTGCAGCGAATACAATGGGAAGATGCAAAACGAAGATGTCTTAAATCTTCAAAAACATAACTGCGATTCATCCTATCCAATCAACAACTGGCTTTTTGCTCCACCCATTTCTCCCCATCTTGCTGCAAAAGCTATCAATGTACGCTTATCCGCGAGCGAACTGGCAACGTTTTGTTTTAATGAGCAATTTAGCAACTTTGATCCTTTGCTGATAGAAGGGGCTGGCGGGTTGCTGGTGCCTCTCAATGAAGAGGAAACCTGGCTTGATTTTTTAGAACTTACTAAAATACCTGTGATTGTAGTAGTAGGCATGCGCCTGGGATGTATAAATCATGCGCTATTAACTGATGCGGTTTTAAAAGCAAAACAAATAAAAGCGCAGGGCTGGATTGCTAATTGCCTTGATGAAAACATGCTGGCCCTGGATGAAAATATAGCTACCTTATCCTTAAGAATGCAGATGCCTTTGCTGGCTGTTTTACCTTATCGGGGAAAATTTAACACAAATTTTGTTTTTATCTGAGGGGCAAAAAGCGGAGGTACTTCCTAAGCTAGATATGACGCGGGGGTAAGAAATAGTCTGGTTCATCATTTAGAATAGACTTATAATTGAAATGTCTGGCAAGTCCTGTGCTAAGTAATCCCAAGCCCAATATAAGTGCCGCAACTCCAAGCCCAAAAATTACAGAAGCAGGAACGCCTGTAAATAGGATAAAGGCTAGCGATGCCGCTGCAATTCCTAGAATTCCAATTGTAACACCGGAAACTTCCAGACTAATGGTTAAGCATTTTGGTGGAAAACAGGTAGCCGACTCTTCCTGTTTAAGTAAGAGATCCAATCCAAAAAAACTTGAAAAACTGTAATTAGACGAATTCTTTATAGCGCCAAATGGCCTGGTTCTAGGTTCTAGAGGTGCATTAAAAAATTTGGGCTGATAATTCTTCTTTTTTAAATTTGTGAACTTACAACTGCCTTTCATATTAATTCCATTTTTATTTTAGTTTGTTTGTTCGGATAAGAAGTAATAATACGACTCTTTGTCTTTATGCAATACACATATTCGTTGATAAAGGAATAATTTCATGGTTTTCGGCTCCCAAGATTAATCTCATGGCCCATGAATATTGTTTATAACTTGGCTCTTCGCCAAGGTTAATAGTGTAGCTTCAGCCAGTCAAATTATTTTCTTAAATCTGCTACTAATGGAAAAGGCCTTCAATTCTAAATCTAATATTTGATTATGCCTAATAAATGTGCTATTATAATACAATTTTTATTTTTAGGTCATAAAGTTATGTCCATACAATTATTGCAACAAACTGAAATGTCCGATTTTGTACAAATGCCAATAGTGGAATAACAACAGTTTTTATTGTCCGTAAAGATTAACAGCTTGAAGGGTAGTCAAGATCTTCCTCTCTTGAACAAATACATTGCGATGAAAGTTTTATTAGAAGCGCGTCGCAACGCTGAAGAAAAAAGCTCACTGAATTTAACAGCTCAATTTCGAAAATTTGCTAGCCTATTTGATGGGGAAGCTCAGTTCAATGTTGAAACAGGCTTTCCTAAAGGTTTAAATCCTGCGTTTTATAAAGAATATCAAAAAGATGCGTTAACTAATGGTTATCGTGTGGTTCATGTAAATGAAATAGGTTTTTTTAGTTCAAAAAGAAAGCATTTCAATCTTTATTTTGATGAAAATAATAACATTTGCACACAGAAGGTGTATGTAGATATTGTAACGACGATACATAGTCCAAACTTTTCAGATCCCGTTAGATGGGACAAGCTTAATGAGAAGTCTTATCTGCTTACTCTTTTTGCAGAGATCAAAAATGAAACAGAATATGAGAATACCTTCGGTTATGATTTGATTTGCGCGGCAACCTATTGCTCCAATGGGTTATTATTTTACAGTCTATTGTCGAAGGAACTATCCTTAACTCTCTCGCTTTTCCTTATTCCGCTGGCTATTATCCTCAGCCTCACACTCTATGCTTTAATTTTACCAGCAGCCCTTGTTTTCATCGCCGTGGAGCATGTTGTCATAAATCCTGTTAAAAAAATATTAGAATCTATTTTACCTGGCGAACATGATGCCTTCATTGAGGCTGTTACGAGTACAGAACTCTCTATTTAGTTTTTTATGCTAGGATATTTGGTAGTGGCACACTTGCAGATCAGATATTCAAACTTGATTTTGAATTTGATTTCCTTATAAAGTGTTACGATTCCCAAAATCTAATTGCGAGCATATCAACAATTTACTAGGACTTGGACATACTAATAAGAAATGTTAGTCTATAATAGAAAAGAACTTATAAGGAGGAATCAACTAATGGATGATAACAATTCAAACAATAACAATCCAAACAATAATAATTCTCATAAGTCTAGGACTATGACAATTATTATAGTAATCTTGGCCTTAATCCTATTATTTTTTATGTTTAGGTCTCCAACCCGAGTCGATAGAACAACCTCATCGACTGCAAACCCAGACGCAACAATTCAAGCTCCTGCATCGAATACTACGCTTGATAAATCTAATACTAATTCCGGTGTCAGCAATACAAACAAATCTAACTCAACGACAAATGTACCTTAAACTTTTAAAAAAAGGATGCGGAGACAGTAGTCTCCTTATCCTTTTTTAAATTAACCGAACATAATTGACTGAAAATACCCGCATTTATTTGGTAAAACCGGTTGATAATAGAAAAGCTACCAATAGCTTAGCTTCTTCCTTTGAAGGGCAAGCGCTTTTTGGATTTCGACGAGAAGAGTCGCTTAAGTTTATTTTAAACAAAGTCCGTGATGGTGATTATTTAAACATTCAACCAAGTTGGACTAAAGGAGGTATTGGCCGAATAATTAAAATACGAACTGATGAGCAACGGCAATGGCTTGACAGGGTGGAGCAGTTGGTTAAACCAGGGTACTCATTGATTCCTGCTGATAAATCCTATAAACAGCAGATAGGACACTACAAGACAACAGCAGATAAACTGGGTCTGGTTAATTTACACGGCTTACGCCACGCTTATGCCCAACGGCGCTATCAGGA
>JACCSX010000044.1 GCA_013812775.1 Tatlockia sp.
GAGTATTGGAGTATTTAATGAAAAATTACTTAAAGTTAGGGCGTTAAATGGGTAATTTTATAACAGGAGTGTTACCCATGTGCCCGGTCTAAAGTGTTACCTATGTGCCCGGTCCCACAGAGAGGGTAAATATCTGAATATAAACAATAGGTTGAATTTTTGGAAGGGGAAATCCACCGGAGAAAGACAGAGCTTTAGATTTCTCCTTATTAAGGGATTAAGTAAATATTTAGAATCTTATTTAAACAAAAAGATCCATTTTAACCCTCTCCCCCACCCTCTCCCGCGAGGAACGGCAGTTTCCTTACAAGAATTTCTTTCGCGGGCGAGGGGTTGATTGTGCTAATTGATTAGAATAGCGCATTAAATAATGCATTTTTTATTATAATTGGTGTTTCAAATTTCGTGGGGATACCTCAGGTCTCGAAGCCTTGGCAATGTATTCAAACCCGAATTATTTAAAGTCCGGCCTTTCGAAATTCAGCTTCCTGTAGGCGAGTTGCAAAGCTTTCGTCTGATTCATTGGATTCCTGGTCAGCTTCCGCCAACTCCAGTAGTTCAAGGTCTATTTTATTTACAACTTTTGCAAACAACCCTTGTGATACAGCACTCGAAATTAACTCTCGCAGATTTTCTTTGTATAATTTTTCTCTATCAGGGGAGGCTTGGGTAGAAGCTGTTGTCGTTATAATTTGCTCGATTTTTTTAGCTTTTTCTGGACTAATAAATTCCTTTTCGCTCTTTGGCTCTTTTATAAAAGGCACAATAAAATCAGGTTTGAGCGGCTTGCTCTCAATAGCAGCAGAAAATTCGCCATCCTCCACCTGAAGCATAAATACTTCTTCTAAAACCTGAACATGATTTTTAGCTCTATAGTCGTTATTAACTGTTTTTCTGTAAGCATTTAGAACTTGGGTGCCGCAGTCATAATCATTGGTTTGTTTGCAGCTAGTCTCAAACAATAATTCCCCATAATTCAAACCAGAATGAAGCTCGGCTAAAAAGCTGGCGCTTGCATTCATAATTAACTTCTGGCGAGGACTTAGATCCCCCCTATAAGGCTCCGAATCTTGTAAAGACCAGGTACCTTCTTCTCTTTGCAGATAAAACCAATGGCCATCATGGGAAGCAGGTAAAAATACAACTTTCTCCTCATTTTCGGGCTGCTTTAGCTCCTGCATTAATTGCTCTTGCTGATTAATTGACATTTCAGTCAAAGAAAAGGGAGGCGTAGTAATAACATCTGTAGATTTATATTTTTCGACTTGAAAAAGATCAGTCATGTCTATTTGTGTTAACAAGCTGCCTACAGATACCTTATTAGTTTTCAGATATTGATGGCCGATACTGATATAAGCCTCTCCAGTCAGATTAAATGTTTCCTGACTTTTGGCCAGAGCTAAACGGACCTTATCAAGCCATTTTGCCTTTATCTCATCTAACTCAAATAGCGGCTCTGTAGATATTTCTAATAACTCCTGCACAAATTTCATCGCTAAACTTTGTTTAAGATCAACAACATTGTATAAACGGATAGAGTTATCCACGCAAAATTTGATAATCTCTTCTTTAGATTTTAACCAGGAAGAATGTTTGGCTTCATTAAGATAGAAGCTTAAATTATCGTATTCTCTAGCTAGTATTTCCTTTTCCCCACTGGATAACATAGATCATTTCTCTTAATAAAATCGCTATGACAGATTATATCACACATTGCCTAACAAAAGGTTAATAATTCTGGTATTATATTACATTTAAAACTGTGGAACGATAATCATGCCCGGCGCAGAAATCCCTAAAATTACTGGTTTATTACATAATTGTGCTTTAAATTGCGCTCTTCCCATCTTATTAGAGGGCATCGACGCATTGGCTGAACTTGAATCAAATGATCAGTTAACTGCAATTAAGAATGAGCCGCTGGTTAAGTCCTACGATATTCTGAAAAACCACTTTAGAGATTATTATAATCTCCACGAACAGTTTAGTTACCAGCAATTTTCTCTTTTTTTAAATGAAAACAAGTTTTCATTCTATGCCAAAGAAATTATTTTTGCTCCGGTATTCAGGGCTTTTATGGCCGCCCAATGTGGCGAAAACGATAATGTCACTTCGCTAACCTCTATTCTAAGCGATGGAAGTTATGTGGATTTACATCATAGTGAAGCCTATCAATTATTTTATACACATTTTGGAATCCATATTAAGGTTTTTGAATTTATAGACGATAAAAAATCTGATAATGCTGAGGATAACTACGACGAAGTGCCTTATATGCCAAAAGCGATCATTAGTCATTATCCCTTCGGTACAGTCCCCAATATTTCACTTTATCTAAAAAATAACCATTATGAACTGCAACCTCATGAAGATTTAATCGAAGCTACTAGTAAATATAATGATGAAGTAAAAGAACTTTTTCCTGAACTTAGAATTGCGCATGACGAGCTTAATTTCAGTTTAAGTGAACTGTCTACGGAAAGGGCTTTGGCCAAACTATGCCGGGTAATATCGACAATGATTAAAGATCCCTTACACTTATCAGAGGAATCAACAGAGTCGAGTCATAAGATAGGGCAATTTGGCCTGTTTTCCCAGAACTCAAACAACACAATCGATTATAAACCACAATTAGAAAGTCAAGCGCTAGACTTTCCAGAGGATAATAGCCCAATTAACGGGCTCATAAGAAAATATTTTGGTTTTCAAACCCGGGGAAAATCAATTCTCGGCGGTGTTTTTGGAGCATACCTTAAAGAAAGGGCCGTAACCTTTAAATTAAGAGATGATTTAGTCAATGTTTAGCTTGCTTTTTAGGATGTTTTGGCTATCAAACTGAAGCTCAGGAAAGAGAAAATTATTTGTTTGGGTTATTAGCCACTTTACAAAATACTCAGGAAATTGAAGGTATCGGAGATATCAGCGATAAAATTTCTGAGGGTATAGATACTTTTTTCCCCAGAGCTGAAAATGGCAGGGATTATAACAAATCCCTGTTGTTTAAACTAAAAAGGTTAGAAACAGACCTTTTTAAATTAGTAACGAATCAGCAGGATGTGACCAATCACCGGCTCTGCTGATTAATAATTTCATGAATTACAAAGCGCCATTAGATAAAAAATGGATTGATAAATCGGTTGCTCTGGCGCTTTGTGATTAGCCTTTAGCCTTTCTCGGCCATGGATTTTAAATTTTTAAGGCCTGTATTGATA
>JACCSX010000061.1 GCA_013812775.1 Tatlockia sp.
GATTTACCACCAAAGCGTTTAACGTATTTGCCATTAATTGCTCCAGCCGATCCCATAGCGCCCGCGCCAATTAAAAAGGATATCCAACCGAATACAACAGGGCTTATGCCTAGATGCTTAATCAATAATACTGGGCCAACAGCGTACCAGGAGAAAAAAGCACCATAACAAAAAAATACTGAAAGTGTATAGCCCATAAAAATTCGGCTAGTCAATAATTGTTTGAAGGCTTGTAAAATAAAAGTACCCTTTAATCGTTCAGGATGATGATGCACGGAGGTTTCTTTAAATACAAACATAATTAAAAACAAGGCTAATAAACTATACAGAATCAGGAAGAAAAAACTTGCCTGCCAACCAATATAATGTTGGAAATACCCGCCCAGAACAGGTACTGCAGGTATGAAAAAAGTAATAATAACGGACAACCAGGCGCCGTATTTTGCTAAATCATCACCCTGATAAACATCACGGAATATTGTGCGCCACAGGGATGAGCAGGCACCAGCGCCTAATCCTTGAATCAGCCGCCCTGCTATTAAAAACTCAATGCCTGTTGATAGAAAGCATATCAAGCTTCCGCTTATAAAAATTAATATTCCAGCAATCAAAGGTCCACGGCGACCCGTTCCTTCAGAAATTGGCCCATAAATTAATTGCGAAAAAGCCAGGCCGACCATGAATATAGTTAAGCTAAGCTGGGCTTTTTCAATCGGAGCATGCATAACATCCGAGATAGCAGAAAGTGAAGGCGCATAGATATCTGTTGCAATAGCAGCTAGGCAAGCTATTACTAAGATATTAAAAAATAAAAAAGGTTGTTTCTTCATCTGGTTTTAATCCATTTACAAAAGGTTTTTAACAAATATAGGTGGAACATTGACAAAAAAGCAGTGATAAATTCAAAAGCTACAAAAAATGATTGTAACCTTTAATTCATTAATTACTAGTTCTCCAGGCAGGATCAAAATATTTAAATAATGAAGGCTGTTAAATCTGGATCCGCCTGCACCCTATCAAAATGGCATTGCAGGAAAAAATATTCCAAATCTTATAATGATGGGAAAATTAGATTTCAATACAAAATATACTCAACATTAAGCAAAAGCTGTCTAATTGGTTTACAGAGAAAGTCCGGGAACAAGAATGTAATTATAAGCCGAACCATTGCAAAGAAAAGGATAGTCAATTGTGGACCAGAACAGAATCCCGATTATGCTCACTTTATCTTCGATCTGCCTTTAATGTAGTACAATGAGCGAAATTGTATAAACAGGTGAACGCATGTGAGAAAATTAACCTTATGGTTTTTCTGTTGTTTATTAAGTCAAAGCTTATTTGCCCTTGCTAAAATTGATAAGGATGTCCTTCAAGAGGTTCGCTTGGCAGAGACTCAATCACATCCTCAGGCTCAATCCATCAACGGTAAAGATAGACTAAAAATTCGTTTATTAATTTTCCTAAACCAGACTGATACCTTAAATGAACTGATAACTCAATTTAGCTCAATGAATGATGTATTTATTCAGCAATTAGAAGGGTTACCCTTTTTAATAATCTCTATACCGAAAAATCAATCGATTTTAAAGAAAATTGCAAAAGAGCCAGCAATTGCTCAAATTTCGTCCTATCATGGTGGCCAAGAAGAGCTAGAAATTTCTAAGCAAGCGATGCTACTTAAGCCCTCGTCTTATTTTCCCAACATTAAAAACTGGATAGAGAGTGGTTATACTGGTGCTTCAGGAATTGTAGGGCTTATCGATTCAGGCGTTGATATTAATCATCCTGGTTTACAAGGCAAAAATATCATTATTAGAAAAGAGCCTCATTCTGGTTATTTTGATTATAAAAATGGCGTTCGGACCGCACATGGTACTGGAGTTGCCTGCATCTATGCAGGAAGAGGTAGTTCAATTTACCCACAAGATTCGGGTATAGCCCAGGAAGTACCAACGATAATTGAAGGAATAGCTGGAGAAGGTGAAGGTAATCCGGATGATATAGAACAAACTCTAAGTACTCTTGATTGGATGTTGCATCGGGCTACTTTAATCCCTACTGTAATTAATTATAGCTTCGGTAATGGTCGAGTTTATTGTAGCTCCTGTGAGGATTGGAGCGGACTGGCAAAAGTTTTTGATTATGTGGTTAATCATTATCATATCCCCTTTGTTAAATCTGCAGGAAATTTTGGCTTTATCTCACAAAGTAAACTGGCTCCCTATGTTTCGACTATGACGGTACCTGCGGACAATTATAATGGCATTACGATTGCCAATATGAATCCGACTTTGCGAAATGGGAGCGGAGAATTAGCACCGAGTCCTAATCGGTTATTACATACTATTCGATATTCCAGTAGTCGTGGTCCAACCCTTGCAGGTCGCAAAAAACCGGATTTATCAGCGCCTGGCAATGATACCTGGACTTGTGCCCCTGATCCTCTGGCCTATTCTTCAATTAAATATACCCAAGCTATGAAATATATTAATGGATACCGATTAATGGGGGGAACAAGCTCCGCTACTCCTCATGTAGGGGCAGCAATATTATTATTAGAAGATGCAGGGATCAAATCGCCAATGGCCCAAAAAGCCCTATTAATTAATTCTGCAGATGCATGGACCGATAATGGACTTCCAAGCCCAGATGACCCTAAATCAACTGGCATAAACGCTCATTATCCCGTTAGAGGATCTGAATGGAATCCTACCTATGGATGGGGATATATCAATTTACAAAAAGCTTTTGAGGAGCGATTAAACCTATATGAAGGAATATTAACACTAGCAGAACCGGAACAAATCTTCGAAGCCGATTTTAAAGCTGGTAGCAAGGTAACTTTGGTTCATGAGCGTAGAGTTGGGTTTTCCGGCATGGACTCTAAACCCTGGGATTTATCACATTTATCTATAGAATTAATCGATAAATCAACAGGATTACTTATCAATAAGGATGATTCTAAAATTGACTCGGTTCATCAAATTGATAACTGTCTGAAAATGAAATCTAAAGATCTAAAAAAATGCGAAAATTTGATTAATCCTGTTCCTGTTATAATTAGAGTTCGATTACTCAGCGATCATATTGATGGTAAAACAAAAGAACCCTTTGCGCTTGCGATATCACTTGGTGCTGGTTGAAGCCCATCCAGGAATTTGAAAGGCTGCAAACTATTTTTTCGAACTCTAACGTCAGAGACATTGCTTCCCAATCAATGATGAAAGACCAAAATTCTATGTTAGTATCAACATCTTTCCATGAATGGATCAGAGGATTTGAAAATAAAAAAAAATTCTATTTATTTTAAAGCAGTTCTTGAATCTTCATTAATTTTCAAAATAAAAAATGTGGCATCCTCCCTTTTTAACATCTGGGCGAAACAAGCCAAACAGCATTATTCGGATTATTTATTCAAGGCAGAGGAAGAAACTATCGCAAATGACTTAATCGTTGCCTTAGCAAAAGGTTTGGAATTAATTGGACGACATGAAAATTTAGCTAAGCAGTCGGTTGAATTTTTTTTTGACGCTGTATCTTCTAGCCTAAGAATGCATTGGTCTCAGGAATACATTTATAAGCAGAGTAATGCTTATAAAGAACTTTGTTTTCTTCAAAGTCTCACCCAATTTTTAAAAATTGATCAAGTTGCCATCATGAAAGTAGAAATTCTTTATAACCATATAATAAATAAGGAAAAAATTATTCTGGAACAGAGTTCTAAAAAAAATGACAAGGTTATTGATCTAAATCAATTTAAAATGGACAAACATTCTGATAAAACCTTTAAAAAAAATATAACCACCTACCTAGAGTCTATTTTTTATGAAAAACATTTCCACATTTTTGGAGATATTTTAAAAAATAAATACAGCCTCGTTTTAGCTGACTTTTTTAATCCTGATGATATTAGAACTCTTATCGCTACTCTGCCCGAAATTAACCGGCCTTCTTGATTTAAAAAAAATATTGATTTTAGTGAAAGTCCCATATAGGCCTTGTAATTGGCATAATTATTGAATGATTCTTTTTAACAGAATCTCGAGCATGACAGGAAAATTTGCATGGCAACTATCCAAGGAACCTCTGAGTTAGTTCCCCTGATAATATCATCTGTCGTTATCTGCATTTTACTGTTTAGTCTTTATGTCACTATCAAATACAGAAACCCCGAGCAATATAAGCAAACCCGTATTAACGTATTTTTTTCAACCTTGGCATCTGTAGCAATTATTTTTGTGGGTTTTAATATCGTTTTGACCTCAATTTCCTTTGAGTATAATCAGCATTTTGCCCGCATCAATAAAACAAAAGAAGCCTCGGATAAGTTATGGCTATACCCTAATCAATTAATTTCATCCAGTCATAATATCAGACCTGAATTTTTAGCTTCTTTTTTTATGTCTAATCTTGATTTGTACAATATGATTCTTTTACCCAATAAAAAATCAATGTTGACTAAGAATGGCATCGTTGAGGAGCAAATGATTGCAAATGTGATGATACTAGCCTGGGTAGATTGTTTAACCATTCGTAAATACGATGAAACACCCTTGGAGTATTGGTTAAGAGCTTTTCTAACCTGGGCACAAAATCCCTACTTCAAAGCTTATTATGAAAGACTCAAGTTTGGATATGATCCTACTACTATAGAGTTTGGAAACCTTTTATTTGAATATGCTGCAAAAATTCCAGTCCCTACAGAAGATACCAGCATTTATATAAAGACCTCTAAACAAATGATGCAGGATCCCAGATTTGTTTCTTTGATCAAATCTTTAAAATGAGGCAAGACTCTAGTCTATGTAAGTTTTTTGAAATTTTTTAACAATTGCCTCAGTATTTGTATCAATGATTTCCCCATGAACATCTCCAAAATTTCCCTCTACTCTGGCAATCATCCAGGCATACAGTGCGTCCACATCATCACCAGTATTTGTTGCAATTATTTCCTCATTACAATACAGATTGGCAGTATATTGATGATCCAAGATTAGTCCTTAAATATTATGTCTTCCTGATTATGCCTTGTTTACTATCCCATGATAAGCATTGGATTAAAGTTTCCTCCTTGTTATCTGTGCAAACATTTTTACTTTTGGTGAGAATTAACGCATACTCTATGTTTTTTATTTAACGGAAACCTAGCAATGCCAGAGATTCTCTATGACGCCAATCGTATTAGCGTGGAAGAGCTTCAATTCCATTCCAAGCTAATCTACAGATTACAATCTGGAGAATTGAAATTTCCCAACATAAAAATGCTTAAAGAAATACTTTATAATGGCCTGCCTATTTATCGAGCTAAAATTAATGAAAAAGAGCGCTTGATTTATACTTACCTTACCTATTCTGGAGTAAGAACCTTATGTATTTTGGCCGCTAATGATCACAACTATCAACGTTTGAAAAGGCAGCTTAAATCACCAAATCCTTCCCAGATTGATTTAATTAATTTGCAAGATGAAGAACTAAACTTGTTAAAAACCAATCCCGAACCAATCAAATTTCTGCCAGCAGTACCGCACAAAAATACCATGGTGGCCTGGGATGAGCAGCAGCATCAATGCCATATTTTTAAGGGGGCTGTTATTTTTTTAGGGCCACCAGGAGCTGGCAAAACCCTGGTTTTATACAACAACATGTTGCGTAACATCTATGCCCAAGAGAATATGCTTAAAATAAATGGGGTTAAGCTATCGGTTTTGTTTATTTCGCAATCACGCAGGATGGTTAATACTTTAACAGAAGACTATAAACAACTGGAATTAAATAGACCTGTTGAATTTGTGACCTGGTTAGATTTCATTGTCTCTTACTATCCCGGTAAAAAGATGGTTGGAGAAAAGGATTTTAAAATCTGGTTAACAGGGATGAAATGGAAAGATGACCCCCGTGAGCTACATTATGAATTAAGTTTGATCATTGCCCTAGGTGAAGACAAATACCTTCAGCTTGGCAATCGACAATGCCATTTTGCCGAAGACATACAAAAGAAAGGGAAATTAATTCAGCTTCTTAAGAATTGGCAAATGCACTTGAAGAAAAATGAATCCTTTGATCCGATGATCTGCCAATACAGCTCAGAGAAGGGTTGTTTTGCTGAGATTTATTGCGATGAGACCCAAAACCTGCCTCCAGCAGCCCTTGCCTTCCTAATTGGGATAGGTAACCAATATATCGCTAGCTTAGACAGTGAACAATGCCTTCTATCATCACCCTATATTCACAACTGCCTCAAAGAATTGCTTTACACGCATTATAAAAAGTATGCAGAAATCCAGTTAGCAAAAACCTGGCGATGCCCTCCTGAGATCATTGCTGTCGGAAATCATCTTATGGATAGCAAATACCGCATTGATGGCAGCGGAAATCGGCGTGAATATAAAGAAGTTGAGTCAACTCTACCAAAAGGTTCAGGACTTATTAGCTGGATAGATACTCAAAATCTGCCAAAGCTTAAAAATCTCTGTCTGTCAGCAGAGACTGTAATAATTGTTGAGGTCATTACTGATAAATTGCGGCTGGAAATTCAAGAGACACTGGGAACTAATAATATTTTGACGCCAAAGGATGCTATTGGTCTTGAATTTGATAACGTCATCCTCTGGAACCCTTTCTCCCAGCGTGAGTGTTTCCGGGAATTGGCACAGCGTATAATCTTGCCAGACTCCGGCCTTAGTCTTGAACAATGGAATGCCATCAATGCTATTTACGTTTCTATTACAAGAGGACAGAAAAGAGTATATCTTTTTGATGATTTGGCGCGAAAGCGCCTGAAGACTCTTCCAGGTAGTCTTTTGGGTGTACTTTTGGAAAATCAATTTGACCATTCCGAGACCATTGAAGAATCAAAAATCCAATGGCTTGCCTTGATTAAAAAATACCTTAATGAAGGCCAAATAGATAATGCCGTAGAAATTATGCGATTCCATTTGGCATATTCTAATTCAGTTATCGAAACCATTATCAACAATTCCTTATCTCAAGAGAATAAAGCTAGCAACATAAATACAACCAACACAACTTCAACATTACTAAAAGCAGAGGTCCTTACAACAGCAACAAATTCAATAACTAAAAAAATCAGGCCCATTACCACTGAGAATCGTCAGGTTGGATCGAAACCTGTCATTGCTGTAAATACTGAACAACAACGTATCAATACAATATTGTCAAACTTTAATCAGAATACGCTGAAGAGTTTATTTAAAGCGAAAGATGGTATGAGGATTTTGTTTGAGATTCCAACCGGAGTTTATTATTGCTTATTCAGTCGCTGTCTTGCAGATCGAACTAAATTTGTAACTTTTAAAAAATTTATTAAAGAGAATGGAAAAATTGTTGCGGAAAAAATAACACCGCAGCGTTTGATAGCAGCACAATTAATTTATACGACACCCGAACGGAGTGGTGACCAAAAAGAACAAAATGCCCTGATTACGCATTTGTATAGCCAAAATAATGAATCTATTCTGCACTTACTATTGGAGAAATATTCAGCAGTTCAAAGAGTAAGTTTTATAGGCGATAGCTTAATTTACTCTTCTTCCAATAATTTTCTTCTCGAGGATAAACAAATCCAAACCTTATTGGTTTTTAACGATAAGACATTATTTACTAATAGCCGGCAACTTGTTGACCTGCTTTGTCAGCCAACAATATTTGCACCTGAAGCTAGCTATCTTTATAGTTTAAGCAACTCTGCATTTGGTATTAGTCTTATCTACAGATTGATTAATGATCAAACTCTCTTCAGATATATCTGTGACAATTTATATTCAGTTCAATTAAAATATATGGGTTCTATTTTTCATATGTTTTCTTTCAACGAAATTAGCATTGAAATTTTAAGATATTTATATGAAAACGAACCCCGCCTTAAGGGATTACTAAGCATTGAAGATTTATTAGGTAAAAAATCAACTAATAGTCCACCGCCCTTTCACACGCTTTGTAAATCAGTAAACGGGGGTCTTACTCTTCTTAATAAGTTGATTACACCTGAATTAGCAGCTCAACTTCCCCATGCATTACCGAAACTTTTCAACTTGTTTTTTCTAAGTTGTTCACAAGATGGCATTGAAGTTATAATAAGAATGATGGATGCTCAAGCCGACATGGTAGCTAAAATGACAGGAGAGCTTATCTCTAAGTGGCCGGACAGCGACCGAGTTTCAATTTTAGCTTTACTTTCTATTAATAAGAGCGGACCCATTATTTTAAATCGTTTGCTGGATTTTCACGGAAAAGAATTTGTTGGCCAATTAACTGACGATGCCCTCTTCTATCCACCTCTGGAAGATGATAATCGAGGTGCCTATGAATATCTACATGATACAGAACAAGGTAAAATTTTTCTAAAACAACTAAGGCATTACGGATGGATGCTCCCCTACCCTCAAGCGCAACGTTTTATAGCGAAGCAAATACCAAAGGTATTACCCTTGTCTTCACAGGCTGCTTTTTTTTCAACCTCAAAGCAATTTCATGAAATTTCTAAGCCATTTCATGCTAAGCCAATAAATATATTGTTGTGGCATCTTTCTAAAGACAATATAGAACAAGTGATTAAGATTATCTCATCTAAACCTTATTTACTGTTACAAAGTGGAAATTTTATCGATAGTTTGGGGAATTCATATAAGAATATGTCTCCAATTGAATACTGCAATTTGGAAATAAAACATCAGTATTTGGTTGAGATAATGCTTAATTGTCTTAATGCTAATGATGAAAACAGGGAAATAAGAGAGAGCTTGTTGTCTCAACAGGCTACTATTTCTTCTGATTTCAGAATGGGACTTTAAGCGGGGTTTAGGGCAGATAGATGCCCTCTCCCACGCTCAACATCAGAATTCAACAAGAATTTTTATGTTAAACGTGGGAGAGGGTAATTTAATAACCTTTCTACCTGAATTGAATAGATATCAATAAAATCTCTTTTTTCTGCGCCTATCCTCTTATAAAAATTCTGACCTAATTCATTATCCTTTACACACCATACATTTAAGCGTCCTATATTTTTATCTTTGGCAATCAGAGCAAGCTGATAAAAGAAATTTTGGGCAATCCCTAAATTTCTATATTCAGAACTCAGGTATAAGTCATCAACGTGAATCAGAGGACTCAAATTAAATGCCCTGTTAATGTTGGCAAAAGTATATAAACAAAAGCCAATCATTTTTTCATGATTATTAGTAGCGACCAGACAATTCCAGTCCGCATCGCAGCCAAATAGTTCATCTTTGAGGCGAGTTCTTGTTAATTTGAAACGTTCAAAGGTACCTTCGTGTTTTACCAGCTCAAGTAGCATAGTAAATAACTGATCTAGATCATCAATTTTAACTGGTCTTATTCGATGATTTTTCATTAATTACCCCAAATAATTTATGTTCAGTATTTTGATACAGTCCCAGTACATTTGCAAAAATTAGATTAAAAAAAAACAGATTGCAATGTTTGACTCTTTCTTGAGCTTGTTGTAAATTCTGAAATCTTCAACTTTATTTTTAAGGGTAGAAATGAAAAAAACCATTTTAACAGCAGCATTACTTAGCGCTTGTGTTGCTAACACTTCCTTTGCTTTAAATCTTTTCTCTATTCATAAAAATTCAGGTTTCAAGCCAACTATAAATACAGCAAAGTCTAATGAAAATAACAATTACACTGATTTTTCTGGAACCTGGACAGGAACCTGCACTGGATCTGATGAAGCTGAAACTGTAATCATTAATAGTAAAGAAACCTCTCTTGAAATCGATGGACAGGAATTCAGCTTAGGTAAAATAAAAACAGAATCCTCATCATCCAAATTACAAAGTGAATTTGCACACACTATCATTAATTGGAATGAAGATAGAACCGAGCTACTTCTCGAAGAAACAGCAA
>JACCSX010000098.1 GCA_013812775.1 Tatlockia sp.
AATCTTTTATATCGAATTGGCCATTTTCATCATTAGCAAGAACTACAATTTCAACTCCATGGGTTTTTACTTTCTGCAAAAAGGCTAAATAATTGCTGGCATACTCACAAAGAGAAGTAATGATACGATCACCCTTCTTAAATTTTAAACTGTAAAAAGCCATATCCCAGGCGCGAGTGGCATTATCCACAAAGGCTATTTCTTCCGGCAGGCAATTTATCAGCCTGGCAGCAGAGTGATAAAATTTTTCAGTTTGCTGCACTTTTAATTCAGCAGCTTCATAACCTCCGATTCTCGCTTCTAAATCAAGATGACCTTTTATAGAGTTAATAACAGTGATTGGAGAGAGGGAGGCGCCAGCGTTGTTAAAATGGAGTAAGTCTCTACAACCTGGTGTGTCAGACCTTATTTGGCTAATATCGAGTGAGCGCATAAAATTAAATCCTGTTGTTATCAGATTTGAAATAGGGATATCCTAATTATCTGGCCTGGCAATTTCAATCTTAATATTTAGTGCAAGCAAGTTAGATTTTGTTCATATATAATGACATCTCATACTAAGAGGGGGGCAGTTTAAATGCGTAATCTTTTTTCATGCTTATTAATTGCATTACTAGCGTTTGGTTTAGTAGTGAATGAGGCATCTGCAAAACGCTTTGGCGGCGGTAGAAGTTTTGGAATCCAACGCTCAAAGAGCAGTCTTTTTTCTTCTCCTGCTGCAAATAGCACCAAATCCTTGGGCCAAAAATCGGCTAAATCAAGAAATTGGGGTGGTATTTTAGGCGGTGTATTAATTGGGGGTTTATTAGCTAGCCTGTTTATGGGGCATGGTTTGGGAACTGGTATCTTGACCTGGTTAATTTTGGGTGGGGTGATTTTCTTCATCTATAATCTTTTCCGCAGAAAAATGCAGCCTGGATTTCAAACGGCGCAGCCAAATGTATTCAGACAACATTCCTCAGATAGGCCTAACATCTATGAGCCAAGAGGCGGATCAAGTAGTGTCTCAGCCTATCCTGCGGATTTTAAACCTGAGGAGTTTTTACGGGACGCGAAAGTAAAATTTATAAGAATGCAAACAGCCTATGACCAAAAAAATCTGTCGGACTTACAGGATTTTACAGCGCCTGAAGTCTTTGCTGAAATCAAAATGCAATTAGACGAACGCGGTGATGAACCAAATAAAACGGAAGTCTTTAACCTGGAAGCAGAATTACTCGATGTATCCAAGCAGGTCGATTCAATGGTAGCTAGCGTGCGTTTTACGGGTTCCATCAAAGAAAATGATGAACCGGTATCCCCATTAGATGAAATCTGGCATTTCCGTCAATTCTATAAAAATGGCCCTTGGGTTATTGGCGGACTTCAACAGGAAGTTTATGAGCCTAAATAGCTAAGGTAATTTCATGTATCCCCGTCATCTCAGGCAGATGACGGGCCCATGAGCGGTAAATTTCTAGCAATCTACTTTTGTTTTTTTAAATTCCAGGTAACGTGGTTCCCAAAATTTATTATGAATAAGTTTTTCCAAATCAGCATCTTGATTTTGCTGTGCTAATTTCTCCTGAATAGCAGTTTTCGCAACTGCAACTGCAATGTGTTTGGCCACTGCCTGAGCATCATCCAAAGAAGGCAATAATGGCACATAACTCTCACTTTTGGAGGGCGTATAATTGCTTAATGCTTCGGCTGCTGCCCATATCATCCCTTTGGATAATCTTGTTGCTTGTACCGCTAAAATTCCTAACCCAATCCCTGGAAATACCAGGGCGTTATTGCACTGGGCAATTTGAATAAGACAATTTTGATATTCGACAGGGGGAAAGGCCGTACCTGTTGCTATTAAAGCTTTACCCTGACTCCAGGCGAGAAGATCTGCCGGTTGAGCTTCACATTTATCATCGGGGTTAGAAAGAGGAAAGATAATCGGGCGCTCACAGCCCTTAGCCATTATTGCAACAATTTCTGACGAAAAGGCAGCAGTTTGGGCGGAACAACCAATAAGGATTGTTGGTTTTATTTGACTAACCGTATCTCGCAGACTGAGTTGTTGGTTCTCAATAGACCAGTTGTCAATTTCACTGGCTTTGCGGGAGTAGGGTTGCTGAGCTTCGGTTAAGTCCAAATCAGAATCAATTAAAAGCCCTTGTCTGTCAACAAGCCAAAAACGTTTATACGCCTCTTCAGCGCTTAGCCCGCGTCTAATCAATGCATCGACAATTTGATCACAAATACCCGTGCCAGCTGAGCCAGCTCCAAAAACCACTATACGATTGTCTTCCAGATTGATCCCTGTGATTTTACAGGCTGCAAGTAAGGCAGCTAAAGTAACAGCGCCAGTACCCTGAATATCATCGTTAAAAGTGCATAATTCATTTTGAAATTTATCTAAAACCCGCCTGGCATTGCTGCGGC
>JACCSX010000109.1 GCA_013812775.1 Tatlockia sp.
ACGCTGGATACCGCGCATAAAGCGCGGTACGGAGGAGGTTGGTAGGTAGTTAAGGATTGTTGATTTATAAACTCCAAGTTATATGCATTTCCTGTGGAACTCTCAGGGACAAGCCGCGGCACGTAGGCGGTGGGGAGCAATTGTCAATACGCCCTAATTTCATCATGTCATAAAAGCGAAAAGTGGCGCATGCGAATAAAATTGGAATACATCCGCTGATATGACTATTTACTCATCAAAAAAATCGTTTTTGAGTGATACTTTCATTACTTTCATCTGATTTCATACAAGCTTTTTTAGGATTAAATAATCCTATTGCCAATTGATTTCTATAAATTACTTTTTCGCTATTATCATACAAATGTAAAAAGTATTGGCTGTGATTGTTGGCAATTTCAAGAAGGCCTTTAAAATGTGACAATTGAGCATCCAGTGATTTTTGTAAATCAAAAATATCTGTTGAACTACCGTCAATACAATCGCGACCAATTAAATTATCAAGATCATTTTGATATTGCTGAAGCTGAATCTCTAAGAGTTTAATTTCTGGGCATTTTTGTGTATTTTTCTGCTGTATTAATGGGATTAATTCTTCATTAATCGAATTAATATTTTCTTGTAGCCTACACCTTTCCTTTAGCATACCCAAATCTCGCTGTAATTCGACAACAGCTTCTGATTCTGGAGCAGAATTACCAAACGTGCGCTTGAGAAGCATCCAAGCCATGCTTCCAAATATGATTGATACTTCTGAGAAGGCATTGGCGTTATCAATTAAATTTACCCAATCTTCGGGAAATTCAGAATATTTATACATTGATACTCTCCATTTAAATTTTAGCTTCGAAATTAGTTGGATCAATTGCATCACCATGGGTCCTGTTTCTGTGTCTAACTTCAGAGCGCGAAAATTTTCCAATTGTGGATACCTTTGCTGAAGAATTGATGGTTTGTGAAATAGGCTCTACCGTTTTATCTTGGATTTTATTTGCCTGCAAATTGGTTATACTCTTCACCTGTCGGTCAATAGTTTGCTGATTTTCTAAATTAGCTGTTCTTAATTGGCTATTTATTGTATTTATTTTTTGTTGCTCCATTCGTAAATCGGCTATATCTCTCCTCAAATCTGCATTTTGTATGTTTTTCTCTATTTCACCCTTTTCAGCGATATTCTTTTTTACACAGACATAGGTACCCCCAATTGCGAGTGCTGCACCAGCAACTCCACTTGCTATAGGATTAATTACAGCTCCAGCTACTGCTATCGCGATAGAGGCGACGTATAACAACAATGACTCAACTGGATGCCTGGATGGCCAATTTCTTACCTCATTTACAGCCGAAGAAAAACGTTTCCACATATTCCAAAATAATGACATAATTTACTCCTCTTAAAAAAAGTTATTTTTTAACTACCTACCAAATCTAGCGCGTATATCAGCCTCCATAAATGCATTATCAAATTCCTCAATTTCCCATGGTTTTGGTATTTCAAAATTTTTCATTTTTTCGTAAATACGCATGACAGAGGGATCATTTTCTATGATTTCCTTAACTCGTTTTGGGTGTTCAACTAAATAGTCATGGTCGAGACCAACTGAAGGTTTTAGAGTGGCACTAGCACCGGCACCACTAAAAAATCCCAGTTTAGCAACAGCGGATACATTCATCTTCTGCGCGTTAGCTTCTGCTCCAATTCCTGCAGCTATCTTCAAACCAACTCCAGCAGAACCTTCTACACTAATTTGGAAAGTGAAGCCCATTAAATTAAAGGTAGGCGAAGCATATGAGGCACTCCCTGATGGCCCCATTAGACCAAATTCGCCTCCCATGGTTGCAGTCGCACGAGAGAAGCTTAGCTCCATTTGTGTATTGATAAGAGCTTGCGCACTGCAAGCATCAATACGGTAAGAAGACGATCCAAAATAACCTAAATCGACTTTGTCTGAGTAAATATTAAATACATACTCATCACCTAACCCGGCATCGATTGATAAGGTATGAGATAATGGGTCTATTTTAACGTTGTAATACAAGCCATCTGTTCCATCACCGCTTTCTAAAATTGTGTATTCCACACCGGTCGTAATTTTACTGTTTTCATTGGAGTTATTCAGCTCTTTATCTACGTTCGTATATTGACCGTTTTCTTTGTTACAAATTTGTTGTCCATAACGCCCATTTTTTAGACCCAGTCTTTGCATTTGTAAATTGGGATTAAAAGGGCCACAGATATCCACGGTTTCAGTTTCAATTTCAGTTAGAGCTTCGCTTTCTGAATTAGCAAACTGCAGTGGTTTTACAATTGGATTAATCACATCATCTGTTTTTTTCTCAATCTCAGCTGATTCAATAGGGGTATTATCCTCTATCTGCTGATTAGCTTCACATCTCTGCGTAGGGCTAGATATCTCGATTACCTCTTCATATTCTGAACAGGCTTCTGGGGTAGGTTGTTCACTAGGTATAGAGGAAATTTCTTGGGATTTTTCCAATTTTTCACAACTTGGCGGTATTTTGCGGTTTTCAGGTTTAGCAACTTTAAAAAATCCGATGCCTGTTTTTATTGAGGTTTTTACGATTTCCACTGGAATATCCAAGCTAATATTCTCAGCTCGATCACGCGTCACGCGCTTAGACTGTGCAGAAGTAGTATTTAGGTGAGGGTGGCTAAGTTTTAATTGCTCGCTTACTCCCTCCTTACCATAAATAGTGGCGCGATTGTCAGCAGCATAGTCTCTTTTCTCATGCGATACGCTGAAGGTTGTTAGCTGAGAAGTTTTGGCTGGTTCTGAATCTAAGGCATTAGCTAGGCTATTGACATTGCCCGCAATTCCAAACCCACGAGTATGAGAAGAATCTTTTACTGTTTTTGTTGTTAACTTACCTGGTTCAAAACCATTATGGCCATCAGTGGTAATTGTAGAGCCGATAAGATTTGCCTCTCCTATCTCCATATCTCCTTTGGCAATACCGGAAATTACATGAATTCCTGTAGCTTGATTGACTTGTTTGCTCTGTGTTTTGGATTGATTCATACTGACTGAACCTGTCGTGGAAGCGCTGTAATTTTTTGTACTGTGCTCAACTACATCTTGTCTTGTGAGGCCGTTGTATTTTTCAATTTCAGTCTTAATTTTATCGCAAGTTATGTTGGCTGCATCCATTTCCATAAGCTTGGCCTCAATAGTGACTTTATTTTTAATTTGTACCTGCATATTTTGATATTGAATCGCATTCATTTTTTGAGAGGAATGATTAACTGATGCATCAGTTACACCGCCTGTAGGACTAATTCCGACTGTCGCAGTTGTGCTTTTCTGACTAAAACTGGATTCAAAAGCATGCCCTCTCATGCCAATCTGATTTGCTTTCATACCTAAATTATTAGCAATTATGGGCATGCCTACTAACTCAACCTGATCTTTTGCGAAAAAACTAACATCCCCGTCCATATATATACCCGCACCGGTTCCTGTCTGATAGTGAGCTGAACTTTCAGTTAGAGTTAGGCTTAGATCAATTTTGGGGGTAAATCCCATCCTCTGCATTAGCTGTTGGCTATAGGCTCCCTCAGCTAAGGCGCAGGCGGAGTTATAACCGCCGATGGCCAAATTAGAAGCAGCTGCCATCATTTCTTGAGGAGTTTTAGCCTTCGCTAGCGTCTCTGCTTGCTCAATAACAGGATCTGCCTGTTTTGCAAACCTTTTTTTGTTACCAACAGCTCGCTTGGCGGAATCTACAAAGGGTGAGCTAACAGACACTTTTCGTTCACGTGTTTTAATACTGTGATTAAGTTTGGAGGATTGTAAAAAAGTAGATCCTTTGGGTGTCTCAAACCTCAAATTCCCGCCCCCTTGAAAACGAAGATCGGTTCCTATGATATGGCCTTTATGCGAATGCAACCGGGTTTCTCCACCTTTAGATACAAACTCCACAAGATTTACATTCTCATGCTTTTCATTTTTCTTTTTCGAATTTAATCCAAAACATCCTGTCTCGCGTTTTTTTATCTTAGTTTCGGTAATAAGGCTCTGAAGTTTTATATCTTTATAGGAATAGATATCTGTCCCTTTTGCCGCGATAAAATTGCCAGCAACACCATTTACGCCTCCTTTGGAGGAAATAATCTGTACCTGATCGTCCACCGAGCCTAAGGTAGAGACACAAACATTAGCCGTTGTTGTTTCTGTTTTTTTCTTACCGTGTTTAACGCCTAAAACTCGCTTATTGCGCGACTTACGTTCACTGACGTAACTATGCGAGCGAGCTTTAAATTCCACTCCCTTGTCGCCACTTACTATCGTTTTACCTACTGCCACTACATTCGAGGCATCAATGATCGCTTTGTTTTTTGCTTTTAATATAACACCCGCACCGCCTGTTTCTTCATTACCTCTTCCCCCAACAATCTGTGCCTGGGTGTATTCGACTTCCGTACTGTATTTTCCTTCAAAATGTCTTTCAGTTGCAGAGACTTTAATGTCTTTCGCGGCCTCAACATACACATAGTTTTTTCCTTCAACTTTCGTACCTGTTACTTCAACATGGGCTTTTTCTGATTGGAGCACTACCTTCTCTCCACCAATTTCCGCATTGACGGAGACATTTTTTTCACTGGCAATTAAAGTTAGATCATATTCAGATTTATAAGCTGTTTTAACATTAATTTCTTTAGCTCTTATTGCAATGTTACAGTCTCTTGGCTTCATATGTTCAAGAGTCACTGCCTCATCAATATTCAGACTCAGAGACTTGGAGAAGTTTTGTTTTTTGGATTGACCTTTTTTACCGATTAAATCCCCAGCATTTTTTAAGTTTTTTACATCAAAGCTACCATTATCTAAATCCATTGCACCCTGAAAATTACCTGTTTCAGCTTGCACATAAAAGGCATTGTTTTCTCCTTTTCCAGAATATAAATGAGTCGTCGTAGTTGTCTGCACATCCTTTGCCTTAAATAACAGACCGCCAGTTTGTTCATGGTTGGCTGAGGCATGCAAAATTTTCTTGCCTCCATCAAACTCACAATCATGGGTTTTTAAATGACCCTGTTTCTCAAAAACAATAGCGCTTTTTGCTTTGACTAATGTTTCTGAAAGACTATTATTGCCTTTAAAATTAGCCTGATTGGATTCAATTTTGGATTTGTTGATCACATTATCTTTTGAATCAAAAGTCTTGGAAATTTTGGCATGGCTAGAGTTCATTTGGCTTTTATTCATAGCCATTTTATCAGCTCTAACTGACTGACCTTCAAAGACAATATTGTTAGTCGTTATCGTTTTCTCCGCTTTAATTTGGTTGCTTCCAGAGTCTTTAATATCTTCAGGTTTAGATTCCGCATTAGTTGGCTCATCTGAAGTTGTTTTTGATTCTTTATCAGTATTCTCTTCTGTTGGAGGTGGCGTTGCTTTAAAAACAGAATCTTGAAGATGCATTGTCTCCGCACTTAGGCCGCAGTCTAGAGTTTTCGCATTTTTTAAGTTCAATTTCTTTTCTGACTGAATAAAACTCTTATTAAGTTCAATGCCATCCATAGTGACATTTCTACCTGAAAACAGTGCCTCTTCACCAATTAAATGACCCTTTTGAGTTAATTTGTTTTCAGCATAAAGTTGAGACGAATTTACTCTGGTTTCCCCAGTTAAAGAGATCTCATTAGAGTGATAGGAACTATTTTCAAATTGACTATTATTGCCATTAAATGTTTTTGCACTCGCATCTGTTCTTTGATAGCTCCCTTTATAATCTCTATGTAAGGACGAACTAATCTGCATGTCTTCCATCACTATATTGCTAGTCGTTAATTGCTCATCTACTTTTATTTGATTAGCTGCTGGCTCCGATTGTGGGCTTTGTTGGGATTCTTCACTATCTTTATCTTCACCTTCAATTTTATCTTCAGCTTGCGCTGCTTTTTGACCTTTAAAGGTCGAATTTTTCAAATGAGCATTTTTAGCGCCAATTCCTGTGCCAGAGGTTTTAGAATGATTAATATTCAGCTTTTCTTCAGCAATGATTCTTCCACCGGTGGCGTTGAGGCCATCTGTTGATACATTTTTTCCAATTAAAGTACTTTCCTCAGCCTTGCAATTGCCAGTTTGTTTAAGAAGATTATCTGCTTTAAATTGAGAAGAGATTAGCTCTGTTTTTTCAGATAAATGTATATCCTTGGCATGAGCGACGGTTTGATCAAAGGTTGAGTTTTTTGCTCTAAAGTCTCTGGCTGTCTTGATGGTTGATTCTTTATAGTTACTACTAGAATCTTTATGAGAACCGGATTCAATTTGCATATTCTCCATTACGATATTTTCTGTTACCAAATTATCTTTGACATCTAATTTATTAGCAGAAGAAGCCGCTTTACTCTGATTATTTTCTGATTCTGAGGGTTGTTCTCCATCTGATTCTGGAGCTTTTCTTCCTTTGAAAGTAGAGTCTTTCAGATTGGCATTTTCTGCAGCAAGGCCCGTGCCCAAAGTCGTTGAGTTAGAAATAGTAAGATTGTGTTCTGCGCTTATCTTTCCATCTGTCGCCTCTGTTCCACACAAGCTTACATTTTCACCTGAAATAATACTTTCTTCTGCAACAAGATGACCGCTTTGATTTAAATTTTCTCGACCGATTATCATCGATTGTTGGATTAGACCTTCATCGCTTAAATTTAATTCTTTAGCACTCAGAGTACTTTGGTTAGTTAATGAATAGGCTCCACTCAGATTGGCTTCTTCTTTTAGAAAGGCCGCCACTCCTGATAAATGCGCATTACCTGTGCTTGTTAAACTATCAGCTTCTAATTTTCCTTTGCTTAAATTTAATTCTGCGGAATTTTCAATTTTACCAGTTCGTATATGAAAATTTGATAGATTTAAAGAACTGCCCTCTGCATTGACTAGGCTGTCCTTGAACAAGAGGCTGGCTTTGTTAAATCCCGTAAAACTGCCAAAATTTTCATAACTATTGCCTGTGCTAACCACGTTAGCTCCGGCATAAATACCCCGGTTGGTTCCATGCTTATAATCGCCTACAATGTTCCAACCGCATTTAACTCCTGAATTGGTTTCATCAAATGAGCTTTCGGTCAGATTTGCACTCAAGGCAATACCAGCGTTCCGATTATAAAGGGATTGTATGTTCATGGAAGGGCCAAAGACTTTTATAGCATTCTCCCCAAGGGAAAAAATAGCGTCTTGCAGTATTTCATCTGATGATTTTGTGGTTGTTGTTTCTGTAGGAGGAGTGGCACTATCGCCTTCTTTTTCCTCTTTAGAAGCGGCATTAATTTCATTAAAAGCCCCAGCGGCAGATTTGACAAACTGGGCAGCTCCAAGAGTCGTACTCATAGCATTTAACATCACCGGTAAGACATCAGAAGCCTCCTTTATTTGAAAGCCTGCTACAAACTCATGGCCTGAACTAACTGCTGAATTATAAAGCTTGGCTGGTAAAGAGCTTAATGGACTTTTTGAACGATAAAAATCGCGAAGATACTGGCCTGATTGCATAACATAGGGAACTGCCATCTTACCAATAGAAATTACATTAGAGTATTGAGGTAAAAATTGATTTAACATCATACTCGCATAATTCAAACCTCTAGAAAAAGTGAAGATATCCTTATAAGATTTGGGGAGATAAGGCAACATCAAACCAAAGTTGTTGTTATGCAAACTTCTGATATTTAGATCATAAGCTCGCTCTAAACCAAATAAATTATAATGGGTTAAACTGTCAATGCTTAGCGATCCTTCAGAAGTTAATTTACTGCCAAAATTAACGGCTAAAGGAGCTTTTATAACTGTACTTTGGGTGCTGTGAATCTCTCCAAAAAGATTAGTAAAACTGCCTGCCTGAATATTAATATTTTTTGATTTGATAACGTTTTCATTCACCACAGCAAGATTGGCTTTCAGTTGTAGTTGATCGGACTCTAGGCTGCCGGTATTTAAAATTGTGCCTGCATGAGCTGCAAATTTCTCTATATCAATGGAGCCATGATTAGCAAAATGATTGGCTTTCAAATCGAGGCTCGTGCCTGTCATCTGAGAACCCGACACATTAATTATATCTCCCTCAGCATTCAATTTTACAGACTGAAAATTGGAGTTGGAAGTGGATTCAAAATTGATATTTTCTTTGGCTTTAAATTCTGAAAGCTTGGAACTCATGCTAGCTGCAAAGTTCATTGAACTAGCACTGACTTTAGTATCTTCTATGACGGTTGAAGACTTATGTAAAGTCTCAAAGTTCTTCTGCAAATTAATGAGTGATTTTTTAGCAGAAAATTGGTCTATTATAGTCAACTCACTGGCATCGATTTGGCTGTTATCTATCTGTTTATTCTGACCGGAAAAAATCAAATGGCTACAACCCAGTTTGGATTGATTAAGAGTTAAGTCCCCGCTAACCAGGATATCTTTGGTGCTTGAAATAGCAGTTTTATTGAGTTCATGTGAGCTTTTTGCGAGAAAAATACTATCCTCGCTTTTAATCGATGTATTGTCAGCAATCGTTTTTCCGCAAAAAACAATCGGACCTATGGTGTTTAATTGCGAAGCACTCCAATCATCATCACCCTCAAATAAGGCCGTTTTAACCTGAATACGTGACTTGTCTTTTGCAATTAACTGCGCTCCATCAATGGTATATAATAAATTCTCATTCTCAATCACAGACCCATTAACTCTAATTTCACCTGCAGATTGTTGTAAATAATTACACTGATGATAACTTCCTTCATTAAAATTAAGAATTCCTTGAGAATAATTTTGTCCTGATTTCAAATAAGAATGCTTGAATGTTAAGTTGGATTCTTTGGATGTATGCATATAATCAAAGATGTAAATTTTAGAGTCCTCCACTTTGCCTGTGCCTACATGGCTGAAAGTGTTTGTTTTTAGTTTTGAATGTTGGATGTCGATTTCGTTTAGCAAGGTTGTGGATTGAGCTTTTATTTTAGAATTTTTGACCTTGGCTCCGGTATCTTGCCAAAACTCTGCTGCTAAAATCTTGGAGGAATTTATTGTGGTATTTGCTGAAGTAATCAAGATGTCAGATTCGACTGTGCAATTTTCCAGACCGACTTTCCCAGATAAATTCAAAGTACTGGTATTAATTATTGAATTTTTTAATTGTGCATGGGCTTTTTCTTTTAAAGAAATACTATTTTGTATATTTAAACTACAGTTAATAAAATTTGAATTATTCCCTTCGGAAAATTGAACATCATCACTAATGAAATTAACATCCTGGATATTGTTTTCTCCAGAAAATACAAGATTCTCAGCCTCAAATTGAAGATTGTTTAAAGTGGAGCGATTATCGCCAAATAGAATTGCCGATTTATCAATAGTACAAATACTGTTATTTATAGAATAGGGCCCCTGAAAATCCAGGTTTTTTACGATCAGATTGCATTGATCTAGAATTACTTCACCGTGACTCTGGATCTCTGCCCCAGAAATAACTGTTTGGTTGAGCTTTAGCCTCGCACCTTTATCCACTACTATTTTTGAGGCTTTCATTTGATTTATTGAGTTATCAGGATTCAACTCTACACTAGCTTTATTTTGCAGGTGGATCGTATCGGCTTCTAAATAGGACTCTTTCAGATTATTAAGAGAGCCTGAAATAACCAGAGAGTCCCTAGCTATCAAATTTACACTCTCTGCCGAGGTAATATTCCCCTGATAATCCAGAGAACCTGCTTCAATACATAAAGTCTTTAAATCAAGATTTGTATCTTTCTGTATTTTTACTGCATTAACTGCCTCAATTAATACTGTTTTTTGTAAAGGGAAATCTGAAACAACTGCAAGAGGGGCGTCTTCATTTAATTTTAAATAAAACACATCATCTTTTATTTGCACGTGAGCAATTGCTTTTCCATTCCATTCTAATAGGTCATTATTTTTATAATTTGAAAGTTTTAAATTCATTTCCTTTGAGTAGGAAAAAGGTAATTCAACGGAGTGAATGGAATCTTGTGCATGATATATTTTTGTTTTCATTTTTATTTTAAATCCAACGCTGGTTTAATCTAAGAGGGAACCGATTGCCTGAAAGGCTAAGGTCAACTTACAGCTGTGAATTTAAAGGATAGTTTGAATAATATAAATACGTAAATTTACGTACCTAATTTCATATTAAAAAAAATTTTTGATGTTGTAAGATAAACATAATTTCATTAAATCAGATTTTGTATAACAATTAAGCTTCTCTTTTATATGTTCTATATGTTTTTCAACTGTTCTATTTGAGCGATCCAGTATAATTC
>JACCSX010000124.1 GCA_013812775.1 Tatlockia sp.
CTCCAACTGCTGAAGCCCTGCTTTATGGCATTATTCAATTACAGAATAAAATCAGGCGTAAGCAGATAATTGAGGCTTGAGACCAGCAGGGTAAGATCAGATGACAAAATTAACAAAATTAGCTGAAAAATTAAATAAAGAATTGAGTCCCCTAATTTCCTCGATGGCGCTGATAAATGATGAGATTACGCTTGACTGTGAAATTGGTCATATTAGGGAAGTACTTAGTCAACTTCAAATGCACGAGGCTTTTGCCTTTGATCAACTTATAGACCTTTGTGCTGTCGATTATTTACTCTATGGCGAATATGACTGGGAAACTGAATCTGCATCTGAAAGTGGTTTTTCGCGAGGTGTAGAGAGGCAAGCAGCAAGAGCCTACGCGCTGACCAAGCCCCGGTTTGCAGTTGTGTACCACCTCTTGTCTACAACATTAAATCACCGGGTTCGGGTCAAAATTTTCCTTGAAGAATCTTATCTTATAGTTCCCTCTGTTCATGATATTTGGAAGAGTGCCAACTGGTTTGAACGGGAAGCTTATGATTTATATGGCATTTTATTTGAAAACCATCCGGATCTAAGACGTATTCTTACTGATTATGGCTTTATTGGTCATCCTTTCCGAAAAGATTTTCCTTTAAGCGGCTATGTGGAAATGCGCTATGACGCCAGTTTAAAACAGGTAATTTATGAGCCAGTAGATATTCAACCAAGGATACTTGTGCCCAAAGTAATACGTAGTGACAATCGCTACCTTGATGGTGAGGGAGTGAAAAATGATTGAATTAAAAAATTACACTCTCAATTTTGGTCCACAACATCCTGCAGCGCATGGTGTATTGCGTCTTGTACTGGAGTTAGAAGGCGAAACTATTGTCCGCGCTGATCCTCACATTGGCCTGCTGCATCGTGCGACTGAAAAACTGGTAGAAACTAAACCCTATCTGCAAAGCATTGGTTATATGGATAGACTCGATTATGTCTCCATGATGTGTAACGAACATGGCTATGTCTTAGCACTGGAGAAATTACTTGGTATCGAAATTCCAGAACGAGCGCTCTATATTCGGACTATGTTTGATGAAGTAACAAGAATACTTAATCACTTGCTTTGGTTAGGCGCAATAGCTATAGATATAGGTGCCATGACAGTATTCCTCTATTGCTTCCGTGAACGGGAAGATTTGTTTGATTGTTATGAAGCAGTATCTGGGGCCCGCATGCATGCTACCTACTATCGTCCAGGTGGAGTAGCTCGTGATTTGCCTGATAGCATGCCTCAATATAAGCCTTCCCGTTGGCATAACGAGCGGGAAATTGAAAAAATGAACGAGAATCGTCAAGGTTCTTTGCTCGATTTCCTTTGGTCATTTACCGAGCGTTTTCCTAAATGTGTCGATGAATATGAAACTTTGCTGACAGATAATCGCATTTGGAAACAACGCACTGTTGATATTGGTGTGGTCTCCCCTGAAGCCGCCTTACAATGGGGATTTACAGGCCCTATGCTAAGAGGTTCAGGTGTTGCTTGGGATTTGCGAAAAAAACAACCTTATGCAGCCTACGATAAAATGGAATTTGATATACCCGTGGGGAAGACAGGTGATTGCTATGATCGCTATCTAGTACGGGTTGAAGAACTACGTCAGTCAAATCGAATAATAAGACAATGTATTGAATGGCTACGTAAGAATCCAGGCCCTATAAAGAGTGATGATTACAAAGTATCTCCGCCTCCACGTGCAAAAATGAAGCACGATATGGAAGCGCTCATTCATCACTTTAAACTCTTCTCCGAAGGATTTTGTTTGCCACAGGGCGAAGTTTATACCGCCGTGGAAGCACCCAAGGGAGAGTTTGGCATTTATTTAATATCAGATGGAGCGAATAAGCCTTACCGCATGAAGATTCGGGCGCCGGGGTTTGCTCATTTATCCAGTTTTGATGAAATGGTTAGAGGCCATATGCTTGCAGACGGCGTTGCAATCCTGGCAAGCCAAGACATTGTGTTTGGTGAAATTGACCGATAAATATAGGGGTCAAAGACCCCAAGCGTGATGAAAATCTCGTTTTAATGTAACCTAAAGGTTAAAAAGAATGTCCCATAATTCAACTAAGTTACTTCGTCAATTTATATCATCCGAAGGTATGGATGAAGTTGACCACTGGATTAAAAAATACCCGGCTGACGAAAGACAATCAGCGGTCATGTCGACATTGAGAATAGCCCAGGAAGAAATTGGCTACCTGACTCCTGAGCTTATGGATGCTGTTGCTGACTATTTGAATATGCCGCCCATCGCTGTTTATGAAGTCGCTTCTTTTTACACTATGTATGAACGCAAACCAATTGGTCGTAATTTGATTAATGTTTGCACTAATATCTCCTGCAAACTCTCAGGATCCGCAGAAGTTGTAGATCATTTACAGAAAAAATTAAAAATAAAACTTGGCGAAACCACCTCTGATGGCAGATATACTTTACGAGCAGTGGAGTGTCTGGGAGCCTGTGTTAATGCGCCAATGATGCAGATCAACAAAGAATATTATGAAAATCTGACCAACGAGAAAATTGATAATCTCCTGGAGCAGTACGATGAACGATAGAGGTGGTTGTCATGGTTGAACAAAATCAAGTCTGTTACCGAACATTCCATTTAGAGGAACCATGGATACTTGAGTCTTATCTAAGTGTAGGTGGCTATAGTTCATGGCGCCGCATTCTGAATGAACAGATACCTGCTCAGCAAATTATCGAAGATTTAAAAACCTCTGGTCTGCGAGGCCGAGGTGGTGCCGGATTCCCTACTGGTCTGAAATGGAGTTTTATGAATCGAAACTCACCAGTCCAAAAATACGTTGTTTGCAACTCAGATGAAGGTGAGCCCGGCACTTGTAAAGATAGAGAAATTTTAACCCTTAACCCCCATCAATTGATTGAGGGTATGGCTATAGCCGGTTATGTGATGGGATCAACGGTCGGTTATAATTACATCCGGGGCGAGTTTTGGCTACCCTTTTTACGAATGGAAGGGGCTCTGAAAGAGGCCTATGCCGAAGGCTTATTGGGTAAAAATATTTTAGGTAGCGGCATCGATTTTGATCTCTATAACCATTTGGGTGCTGGAGCTTATATTTGTGGTGAAGAAACCGCCTTACTCAATTCCCTGGAGGGTAAAAAAGGACAGCCGAGATTTAAACCGCCTTTTCCTGCAAACTACGGTTTATATGGTAAGCCGACCACTATTAACAATACGGAAACCTTTGCCTCAGTTCCTGTTATTATGGAGAAAGGTGCAGAATGGTTTTTGAAACTTGGCAAACCTAATAATGGTGGAACAAAGTGCTTTAGTGTAAGTGGGCATGTAAACAAACCCGCTAATTTTGAAATCCCACTGGGAACACCTTTTAAAACCCTTTTGGAATTAGCTGGCGGTGTGCGCGATGGTCGTAAGATCAAAGCCGTTATCCCTGGTGGTACTTCAATGCCAGTATTGCCTGGTGATGTAATGATGCAACTTGACATGGACTATGATTCTATCCAAAAAGCAGGCTCAGGCTTAGGATCTGGTGCAGTCATCATCATGGATGAAACCACTTGTATGGTTGATGCTCTTTATCGAATTTCAGAATTTTATATGGATGAATCTTGTGGACAATGTACTCCCTGTCGTGAAGGAACAGGTTGGTTAGTACGCTTAATCCACCGTATAAAAGAAGGACATGGAGAACGTGGTGACATTGAGAAACTTGTCAATGTTGCTGATAAAATTGAAGGCCGCACTATTTGCGCTTTAGGCGAAGCTGCTGCCTGGCCTGTACAAAGTTTTGTGAAACATTTTTACCATGAGTTTGATTATTTTATTAAGGAACGCACCCGTTCCTAAGCAGAAACGCTCGGTCGCCGCAGCATAATTTGAGAAGGTTTAAACAATGGCTTCCATTGAAATCGACGGTAAAACATTTGAAGTAGAAAATGGCAAGATGATTATTGAGGTTGCTGATGAGGCGGGAATCTATATTCCTCGTTTCTGCTACCACAA
Organism: Tatlockia sp.; assembly: GCA_013812775.1. Lineage (GTDB taxonomy): Bacteria > Pseudomonadota > Gammaproteobacteria > Legionellales > Legionellaceae > Tatlockia. The sequence continues at coordinate 4,044 of JACCSX010000124.1, forward strand.
AAAATTATCAGTAGCGGCTAATTGCCGAATGTGTCTCGTTGAGGTAGAGAATGGCCGAAAACCTGTTCCTGCTTGTGCGACGCCTATTACCAATGGCATGAAAGTGTTTACAAAATCAGAAGAAGCTATCCGCTCTCAAGAGGCGGTGATGGAATTTTTGCTGATTAATCACCCTCTTGATTGTCCAATTTGCGATCAAGGCGGCGAGTGTGAATTACAAGATATCTCTATGGGCTTTGGCTATGATTCCTCTGAATATGAGGAATCCAAACGCTCAGTGACTGATGACGATCTAGGTTCACTAATTGCTACTGAAATGACACGCTGCATTCATTGCACGCGCTGTGTTCGTTTTGGAGAAGAAATAGCAGGGTTACGCGAATTGGGTGGCACCGGTCGTGGTGAAGACCTGCAGATTTCTACCTATGTTCAGCATAGTATTACCTCGGAAGTGTCAGGGAATATCATAGATCTCTGTCCCGTCGGCGCATTGACATCCAAGCCTTATCGCTTTAGAGCCAGAGCCTGGGAACTAACCCAGCTCGACAGCGTTGCGCCGCATGATTGTTTAGGCTCCAATGTTCACCTGCATATAAGCCGCAATACAGTGATGCGCGCGGTGCCTAAGGAAAACGAAGAAATTAATGAAACCTGGCTTTCTGACAGAGATAGATTCAGCTACCAAGCCTTATCTAACGATCTACGGGCAAGTCAACCAAAGATTAAAAAGAATGGAGTCTGGGAAACCGTTGATTGGCCAACTGCCCTTAAATTTACTGCTGAAGGTATCAGTCGTGTACTTAAACAACATGGCTCAGAGCAATTTGCAGCCTTTGCATCGCCCTCTTCTACGCTGGAAGAATTATATCTCCTCCAAAAAATGATGCGTGAGCTAGGTGTCGATAATCTGGATCATCGAATTCATCAAATTGATTTTCGTGATCAGAACAATCTGCCAACCATGCCAGAGAGTTCATTAAAATTCTCAGAACTTGAAAATCAACAAGCGGTTCTCCTTCTTGGTACCAATATTGATAGAGAAGTTCCCTTAGCAGGAATAAGAGCCCGCAAAGCATTCAGAAATGGCGCCCAGATGTATGCAATTAATCCGGTTGATTACGACTATCGCTTCGATCTTAGCGAAAAAATAATTGCATCCCCCCAAGATTTAGCTATGCAGTTAGCAAAATTGGTTGTGGCGATGACAGGCGATGTAGCAACACTACCCGAAGAAGCTCAACGACTATTAGTTGGTTTAGAGCCAGATAAAGCAACCCTGACGATTGCTGAAGCCTTAAAAAAACCAAAGGCCGCAATAATTACAGGTGCTATCTGTGAAAATCATCCTGATGCATCCTTATTGCGAACCTTGATACATCTCATTGAAGAAAACTCCGGGGCAAAAGTTCTTAGATTAACTACCGGTTCCAATTCTGCTGGGGCTTGTTTAGCTGGCATGTTGCCTCATCGTACGGCCGCTGCCAAGCCAATCGCTAGTCCTGGAATGGATATCCAAACTGCTTTAGACGCCAAATTAAAAGGTTATTTTCTTTTGGCAGTAGAGCCGGGATTGGACTTTGCAAATCCTCACAATGCAAGGCAATCAATGTTGGGTGCAGAATTCGTTGTAATGCTCTCAGCCTTTGAAAATGAATCGATGCAAGACTATGCAAATGTGATTTTACCAATTGGACCTTATGCGGAAACCTCGGGTACTTATGTCAATGTGGATAGAGTATGGCAATCAGTAAGAGGTGCACAATCTCCCCATGCCGAGGCCAGACCTGCATGGAAAATTTTAAGAGTCTTAGCGAACCTGCTTCATTGCAAGGACTTCAATTATATTTCAACAGAAGATGTGCTGGACGAGGTGAAATCTCTGAATTCAATGGTTAGTGAAACCCAATACCATCCTTATTACCCGGAATCATTACCACTATCTAACAAGCACTTGGTTCGAGTCGGTGAATGGCCCTTATATCGCTGCGATATGATAGTACGTCATGCACTGGCGCTTCAAAGTTGTGCCGCAGCAGAATCTGCCTGTATTCGAATTAATCCGACTACGGCTAATAGATTGAAATTAGATGAGGTTGCCACTGTATCTCAAGGTGATATTGAGATAACATTGCCGCTAAAACGCGATGAGCGCATGGCAGCAGATGTCATATGGGTAGCGAACGCAATGCCGGAAACTGTAGATTTAGGGCATTCTTTTGCTGCAATAACTATCAAGCGCTAAACAGGTAGAACTATGCTACAAGATATTGGCATTTTGCTTTGGATAATTATAAAAATCCTGATTATATTGGTTCCCCTTCTTTTAGCGGTTGCCTACTTAACTTATGCTGAGCGTAAGGTTATTGGTTATATCCAGGTGCGTATCGGACCAAACCGCGTTGGTATCAAGGGACTTTTGCAGCCTATTGCAGATATATTGAAGCTCATCACCAAAGAAATTATTGTTCCAACCAAATCGAACAAATACCTTTTTATTATTGCGCCTTTATTCGCTTTAGGACCTTCTTTAGCTGGCTGGGCAGTTATCCCTTTTTCAGAAGGCATTGTACTTGCAAATATTAATGCTGGCCTGCTTTATCTTTTTGCTATGAGCTCATTAGGTGTCTATGGCGTTTTGATTGCAGGCTGGGCTTCCAATTCTAAATATGCGATGTTCGGTGCACTGCGATCGGCTGCACAAACCGTATCCTATGAAATTGCGATGGGTTTTGCCATTGTTGGCGTCTTGATTGCTGCCGGCAGTTTGAACCTGACTGATATAGTGATGTCGCAACGAGGGGGTATTTTACATTGGTGGTTCTTGCCTTTATTACCTCTCTTTATGGTTTTCTGGATTGCGGGAATTGCGGAGACGAATCGTGCCCCTTTTGACTTGGCTGAAGGGGAATCAGAGATTGTAGCTGGCTTTCATGTCGAATATTCGGCAATAGGCTTTGCTATATTTTTCCTTTCTGAATATGCATCAATGATTTTAATCTCAACAATGCTTGCGCTTCTCTTTGTTGGTGGTTGGTTGTCGCCCTTTGAAGGCATGTCAGTACTAGGGGATATTTTCTTCTTTGTGCCCGGTTTTGTTTGGTTATTAATGAAAATTTCATTTTTCCTCTTTGTGTATTTGTGGGTTCGAGCAACATTTCCACGCTATCGCTATGATCAATTGATGCGTTTGGGTTGGAAAGTTTTAATCCCAGTGACTATTGTCTGGGTTATTGTTACAGCACTAATGGTCATGACAAAACTTAAACCGTGGTTTTAACCAGTCAACTGAGCAGACTAATGAAACAAGTATATCGATACATCAGACATTATCTTCGCAGCTATCTGCTTCTGGAGTTATTAGCAGGTCTAAGGGTTACTGGAAAATATTTTTTCAAGAAAAAAATTACAGTGCAGTTTCCCGAAGAGTCTACACCGCTATCTCCACGCTTTCGAGGTTTATTGGCCCTTCGTCGTTATCCTAACGGTGAAGAGAGGTGCATTGCCTGCAAACTTTGTGAAGCGGTTTGCCCGGCTTTAGCGATCACCATTGAATCGGAACCACGTGAAGACGGCACAAGACGAACTACACGCTATGACATTGACATGTTTAAATGCATCAACTGCGGTTTATGTGAGGAATCTTGTCCAGTTGATTCAATTGTTGTCACGCCTATTCATCATTATCACATCAGCGAGCGCGGACAAAATATAATGACTAAGGAAAAATTGCTTGCTGTTGGTGATTTAATGGAAAAGAAATTGGCGGCAGATAGAGACGCTGATAAAGAATGGCGCTAATGGGGTCCAGAAATGCATGATTATTTTATACAGACAGTTTTCTACGTATTTGCAGGAATAGCAATTCTGGCAGCGCTCATGGTTATAACCCAAAATAACCCAGTGCGTTGCGTGCTTTTTCTAGTGCTTACTTTTTTTGCAAGCTCAATACTATGGATGCTGGCCTCAGCTGAGTTTTTAGCATTGATTCTGGTGTTGGTCTATGTAGGTGCGGTGATGACCTTGTTCCTGTTTGTTGTCATGATGCTAAATATTGATACGGAGTCAATCAAAGCGCATATGACGAAGTATCTTCCTTTTGGTCTGATTTTAGTCGCTCTACTCACTGGCCTCTTATTAGTGGCAGTTCCTGACGGTAGTTTCAAGAATGGTGTAGAAAACGCAGCTGTTGCGCAAATGGATCAGAGAAATTTAAATGAAAATAAATTTCAACCGCTTGTGAAGTTATCCAATACTGAACAAATTGGTATTGCCTTATATACAGACTATGTTTATGCCTTTGAAATTGCGGCGGTGCTATTGCTTGTAGCAATAATATCAGCAATTACCTTGGCTCACCGTAAAACAATTCGTTCAAAGCGTCAGAGCATTATTAAACAAATCATGACTCGCCGTGAGGATAGAGTTGAACTTATCAAAATGAAGTCAGAAAAATAAATACTAGGGAACATCGATGATACCGTTAAACCATTATCTGATCTTGGCTGCGATTTTGTTTGGCTTAGGACTTATCGGCATTATGCTAAACCGTAAAAATATCATACTGCTTCTAGTTTGTATCGAATTGATGCTGCTGGCAGTGAATACTAATTTCATCGCTTTTTCACATTATTATGGTGGGATTGCAGGTCAGATTTTTGTCTTTTTCATATTAACAGTCGCCGCTGCTGAAGCGGCAATAGGTCTGGCTATAGTGGTGTTGCTCTACCGTAATAGAGGCAATATCGATGTCGATAAGATGAATCATTTAAAAGGTTAACAACGTGAGCATTCAACACCTCAGTCTAATAATTGTTTTGGTACCCCTCTTTGGTTCGATGATAGCGGGATTTTTCCGCAATCAAATAGGACGTATAGGAGCTCATTCAGTCACGATAGCTGGTGTAGGTCTGTCTCTGCTACTATCAATTTATGTTGCTGTAGTTATTCTTAGTGGTACACAGGAAATTGTAAATGTTAATCTATACACTTGGGCAAGCGGCGGCAACGAATTCCCCTATGCCTTCCATATTGGCTTTTTAATTGATCCACTTACGGTAATAATGCTGGTCATTGTTAATTTTGTATCCTTTTTAGTTCATGTCTACAGCATCGGTTACATGGCTGATGATGATGGTTATCAGCGCTTCTTTTGCTATATTTCCTTATTTACTTTCATGATGCTGATGCTTGTTACCTCTAATAACTTTTTACAGTTGTTTTTCGGGTGGGAAGGTGTTGGTCTGGTTTCTTATTTACTTATCAGTTTCTGGTATACCAAAGAATCAGCAATTTCCGGCGGTTTAAAAGCTTTCCTGGTTAATAGAGTTGGTGATTTTGGATTTATTTTGGGTATTGCAATGGTCTTTGCTTATACGGGTAGCCTTGATTATGCAACGGTATTCCGATTTGCAAGCAGCATGGCTAGTCAAAGCATAGAATTATTTTCTGGTCATCCCTGGTCGGTGATTACTGTAACCTGTCTATTGCTCTATGTGGGTGCAATGGGTAAGTCTGCGCAGATTCCTTTACATGTGTGGCTTCCAGAGTCTATGGAAGGTCCAACACCTATTTCTGCATTAATTCATGCGGCAACAATGGTTACTGCCGGTGTATTTATGATTGCGCGTATCTCACCTCTTGTGGAATTATCACCGGTTGCTCTAACTGTTATCCTGGTAATTGGTGCCACTGGTGCCTTATTTACAGGAATTCTTGCCTTGGTGATGAATGATATTAAGCGTGTTATTGCTTATTCTACTTTGTCGCAACTTGGATATATGATGGTAGCAATGGGAGCCTCTGCCTTCTCTGCGGGTATTTTCCATCTCCTCACTCACGCCTGTTTTAAGGCTCTCTTATTCCTGGGTGCGGGATCAGTTATACTCGGTATGCATCATGAACAAGACATGCGCAAAATGGGTGGTCTATGGCGAAAAATGCCAATTACTTATGTGACCTTTGTGATCGGTTGTCTAGCCCTCTGTGCTGTGCCGCCTTTTTCAGGCTTTTATTCCAAAGATACCATTATTGAAGCAGCCAAATTAACTGAACTTCCCGGAAGTACCTATGCCTATTATTGTGTAGCTCTCGGTGCAATGGTTACAGCCCTTTATACCTTCCGTTCCTTATTTATGACCTTCCATGGTAAACCACGCATGGATGAAGAAACCTGGTCTCATGTCCATGAATCACCATGGGTAGTGTGGTTACCGCTAGTTTTACTGGCCATTCCATCGGTTATTGTGGGTTACATACTTTATATGCCAATGCTTTTTAATTCACCAACTCTTTTAGGTAAGTCTCTATTTGTGTTACCCCAATACAATGTGCTAGCCGAGCTGGCAAAAGAAGTCAGTTCGCCATGGAAAACAGCCTTGCATGCACCAACTTCAATGGTGTTTTGGATAACGCTGGCAGGTATTTTCATTGCCTGGGTCTGTTATATTGCTAAACCTGCTATACCCGCAACACTAGCCAAACATTTTTCCTGGGTTTACCGCCTGCTTATTAATAAATATGGCTTTGATTCCTTTAATAATTTTGTATTCATACGAGGAGCAAAGAGTCTGGGAAGATTCTTTTATCGAACAGGTGATCAAACACTCATCGATGGTTTATTGGTTAATGGGTCTGGCCGAACGCTAAGATGGTTTGCGCAAAAGGGCCGCACTATACAGAGTGGATACCTATATCATTATGCTACTTTTATGATTCTAGGTCTTTTTGTTTTCTTATGCTGGTTGTTACTTGGCTGATTATTAAGGTGAAGGTATGCATCATTTGCTCAATTTATTAATCTGGTTGCCTATTCTTGGGGGGGTATTTGTCTTCCTCACCGGTGACGACAATAATCCAAATGTATCTCGTTTTTTATCCTTATTTACAGTGATATTAACGATGATTATGTGCATTCCTCTGGTAATGGGGTTTGATGTTTCCAGTTATTCTATGCAGTTTGTGGAAGAGACTAACTGGATGCCTGCTCTGGGAATTAACTATACGCTTGGCATCGATGGTTTATCTTTACTGCTGATCATGTTAAGCATTTTTACAAATTTAATTGTTATTCTCTCTACCTGGGATAGCATACATAAACGTGTTGGCCAGTACATGGCTTCTTTTCTTATTATGCAAGGGCTCTTAGTCGGTGTTTTCGCAGCAACAGATGCAATTGTCTTTTATATATTCTGGGAGGCGACCTTAATACCAATGTACCTGATAATTGGTATTTGGGGTTCCGATAATCGTGTTTATGCAGCTATCAAATTTTTCCTCTACACCTTTTTAGGCTCGGTTCTTATGCTGGCTGCGTTCCTGTACATGGGCTATCAGGTGGGAACCTTTAATATAGAAACTTTCTACTCTCTTAAATTGGGTATGGCAGCGCAGACTTTGATCCTTATCGGTTTCTTCTTTGCCTTTGCAGTCAAAATACCCATGTTCCCTGTTCATACTTGGTTGCCAGATGCTCATACAGAAGCGCCTGCCGGCGGCTCGGTAGTTTTGGCAGCAGTTTTATTAAAACTCGGAGCCTATGGATTTATTCGTTTCGCTCTTCCGATTGTTCCAGATGCCTGTAGTAAATATGCAATGGTTATGATTGCTCTCTCTTTAATAGCAGTGGTCTATATAGGGCTTATTGCAATCATTCAGCAGGATATGAAAAGACTTATTGCCTATTCATCCATTTCTCACATGGGCTTTGTCACTTTGGGATCGTTTGCAATTTTTAGCATTGCTCATAACTCTAGTTTATCTAATGCAGGTCTGATACTCGAAGGGGCGATAGTGATTATCATCTCCCATGGTTTTGTTGCAAGCGGCCTTTTTGCTGGTGTCGGTTTCATTTACGAGAGAATGCATACTCGACAAATTAAGGATTTCGGCGGCCTGGTTAATACTATGCCAATTTTTGCATCTTTTTTTCTGCTTATCTGCCTGGCTAACGCCGGTTTGCCGGGGACTTCCGGCTTTGTAGGAGAGTTTATGGTTATTTTGGGAGCAATGAAAGCCAATTTCTGGTTAGCATTTTGGGCTGCTACCACATTAATAACGGGTGCTGCATATACGTTATGGATGTACAAAAGGGTTGTTTTTGGTCCGATTACGAATGAGAAGGTTGCCAATCTGAAAGATCTGAATGGCTTTGAAATAAGTGCTTATACCTTATTAGCTCTTATGGTGATAACGCTAGGCGTGTATCCGAAGCCCATGCTTGAATTCGTTCACCAAAGTGTAAGCCACACCCTAACCCTGGCTGATAAATCAAAATTATAAAATAAGGGTTTGCTGGGCTTTCGTAATTCGCCGAAAGACACCTTCTACAAACCCAACCAACAAGGTTAAATAGACATGACGACAGCATTACTTGAAAATATACACCTTGCTTTACCTGAGATGATAATCTTAGCCACAGCCTGTGTAACCTTACTGGCAGATTTGTATCTGCGCCATCGCTATTCCTCACTGACTTTCATCTGCGCCTCTATTGGTTTGCTATTAGCAGGTATAGTGAGTGTTTTGTTTCTTGGCAGTTTCAGAACTACAATACTTAATGGCTTATTCATATCCGATGATATAGCCCAGCTCATGAAAATTTTCATTTATATCTCAGTATTTCTAAGTTTCATTTATTCAAAACAATATATAGAAGAGCGGCACATGCCCTCTGGTGATTATTATGTGCTGGGTCTGTTTTCAACCTTGGGCATGATGATACTTGTGTCCGCTCATTCCTTACTGTCAATCTATTTGGGGTTAGAACTGCTTTCACTACCACTTTATGCAATGACTGCCATTCGTCGAACTGATAGCGAGGCAGCAGAAGCAGCGATGAAATATTTTGTTATGGGCGCTATTGCATCAGGCATGCTGTTATATGGTTTTTCACTAGTTTATGGGGCAACCGGCAAACTGGATCTGCTGGATATAGCAAATGTTATTTCTGCAAATTGGGTGCACCAACAAAGTACCTTATTAACCTTTGCCCTGGTATTTATAGTGGCCGGTGTTGGATTTAAACTGGCTTCAATACCCTTCCACATGTGGGCTCCTGATGTTTATCAAGGGGCGCCCACCTCAGTTACTTTATTTCTGAGTACTGCGCCTAAAATAGCGGCTCTAGGCATGCTGCTGCGCTTGCTTACATTATCCTTAGGTTACCCGGATCTGGCTGTCCAATGGCAGCAACTGTTGCTTGTTATGGCATTACTATCAACAGGCCTTGGAAATTTGTTTGCTATTGTACAAAACAATATAAAACGATTACTGGCTTATTCTGCTATCTCTCATGTTGGTTATGCTTTATTTGGAATTTTATCCATTAGTGCCGCCGGCTATGCTGCTTCTCTCTTTTATATTGTTATTTATTCAATCATGACGGCAGCTGCATTTGGTTTGCTCGTTTTGATGTCCCACAAAGGAATTGAAATAGAAAATGTTGATGACCTAAGAGGATTAAATAAAAGAAATCCCTGGCTTGCATTCATGATGCTGCTTGTAATGTTTTCAATGGCAGGTATACCGCCAACAGTTGGATTTTTTGCTAAATTACTCGTGCTGAAAGCCTTGGTAGATGTACATTTAACTTGGGTGGCTGTTCTCGGTCTATTTTTCGCTGTCATCGGTGTTTATTATTATTTGCGAATTATAAAAGTAATGTATTTTGATGAGGCTATAGATACTACACCTTTAAAATTTTCAACACCGCTGAATATTGTATTTTCCCTTAATTGCCTTTCCTTGTTGTATTTAGGGATATTTCCCTCTGCGTTAATCACCGCTTGTATTAATGCTTTTGTGGGCTAATAGATATGTTTGTCTAATTAAGCGTATATGTTGGGCCTTGGCCCAACGTTTTCTGCTTTAACGATCCAATTTATTACCCTGCAAAAATTATGTATTTATGAAAAAAGAAAATTTTACTAAACGATAATGCTCATGAATAGTTTAATCTATAAAGCTCTAAAAAAAGCTTGATATGTTTGGTAAGGGTGAGTATACTTCCCCTCAGTTGATGCGGGGTGGAGCAGCCTGGTAGCTCGTCGGGCTCATAACCCGAAGGTCGTAGGTTCAAATCCTGCCCCCGCTACCAATATTTTAAGAACCCCATTATTGGGGTTTTTTATTATCTGGGGATAAGAGATAAATGTTCTACCAGATTAATCAAGCTAATCATTTCGAAATAGAAGCTGAATAAATCTAGGTTATAAGATAAAACAGGCGAATGTGTAGCATATGATACAAAACGAGATTGAAGAGTTATTAAAACCTCTGGTTGTTGATTTGGGGTTTGAACTATGGGGCTGTGAGTACCTTTCGCAAGGAAAACATTCTCTTTTGCGCCTTTATATAGATAAAGAAGATGGTATAAGCCTTGAAGATTGTCAGCGCGTATCTAAACAGGTAAGTGCCTTTCTTGACGTAGAAGATCCCATTCCCGGTAATTACAGTTTGGAGATTTCATCTCCGGGCATACCTCGGCCCTTGTTTTACAAAGACCAATATAACCGTTATTTAGGTCATGAGATTAAAGTTAAATTATTTAAACCGATAAATGGTAGTCGTAAATTAGAAGGCACCATTAATAAGGCAAGCGGTGAAATATTGTCGCTAAAGGTGGGTGAAGAGATACTTGAAGTACCATTTTCCCATATAGTGAAAGCAAATTTGATAGGTGAGTGAGGGGCGCACAATGAGCAAAGAATTGTTATTAGTTGCTGAGGCATTATCCAACGAGAAGGGTGTTAGCAAAGAAGTTGTATTGTTGGCAATCCAGGCAGCACTTGAATCTGCCACTCGTAAACTCACTGATAAAGAAATTGGCATTAGAGTAAAATTGGATCCACGAACAGGTGAATATGAAACATTTCGTTATTGGGATGTTGTTGAAGAGGAAGATTTAGAGTTTTCTGAAAGAGAGTTGACACTAGAGCAAGCGAGAGAGCGTGTACCAACCATTGAAATGGGTGGACGTATAGAAGAACCTATGCCGTCGGTTGAATTTGGTCGAATTGCTGCTCAAACAGCTCGCCAGGTTATTATGCAAAAAGTCCGTGAAGCAGAAAGACAGCAAGTTATTGACCAGTTTAAAAATAAATTTGGCCAGCTTGTTTACGGTACTGTTAAAAAGGTCACTCGCGACAATATTATTATTGATTTAGGTGGGAAAGCGGAAGCCTTTATGCCTCGTAATGAAATGCTGCCAAACGAAATGTTTAGGCCTAATGACAGAGTACGAGCTTACCTTTATGAAATCACGCCCCAATCACGTGGGCCTCAGCTCTTTGTAAGCAGGATTCGAAATGAAATGCTTATAGAGCTCTTTCGCATAGAAGTTCCAGAGATAGGCGAAAATATTATTGATGTCAAGGCTGCTGCTCGTGAGCCAGGGAATCGTGCAAAAATCGCAGTTAAAACAAATGATGGGCGTATCGATCCTGTGGGTGCTTGTGTTGGTATGCGTGGAGCTCGTGTTCAAGCTGTTTCGAGTGAGCTAGGTGGCGAACGAGTCGATATCATCTTATGGGATGATAATCCTGCTCAATTAGTCATTAACGCTATGGCTCCTGCAGAAATTTCCTCTATTGTGGTTGATGAAGATAGTCACACAATGGATCTGGCAGTACAAAAAGATCAACTATCGCAGGCAATTGGTCGAAATGGTCAAAATGTAAGATTGGCAAGCCAACTCACTGGTTGGACCTTAAATGTAATGACTATTGAAGAGTTCAACTCAAAAAGTCAGGAAGAGTCGACCAAAATTATCAGTTTATTTACCACACATTTAGAAATTGACGAAGAAATTGCGGCTCTATTGGTTGCACACGGATTTTCTTCACTTGAAGAAATTGCTTATGTTCCCAAAGAGGAATTAATGGCAATCGAAGAGTTTGACGAAGAGATTGTTGATGAGCTAAGAAATCGCGCAAACGATACTCTGCTGACACAAGCGCTTACGTCAGGACAACAAGGTATGGCAGGTAGCCCTACCGACTCATTACTTACAATGGAAGGAATGACCGATGAGTTAGCCCATAAACTGGCTGCCCAAGGTATTACAACAATGGACGAATTGGCTGAATACTCAGTTGACGAATTACTTGATATTAGTGATATAACAGAAGCAAAGGCGGGAGAACTAATTATGAAAGCTCGCGAACCTTGGTTTAAATAAGTAACAAATAAAGTTGTCATTTCAAAAATCAGATTCTCTTGCAATACATGGAGACTAATTAAAGTAAATGACAGCAAAAGCAGAAATTCCAGCTATTTTGGTTAGGATCTAAGCAATGAGATTTTTTATATTTCTTTTTTCCTGACTTGTATTTTGAGAAAGGGCATTTAGAAATGCCGGTTAAATT
>JACCSX010000147.1 GCA_013812775.1 Tatlockia sp.
GGAATTATATAGATAAAGAGAATTCTGAAAGTCACCGTGCGAATAGCACGAGGAATCATTCGTGCAGGGTTAATTGATTCGCCAGCGGCTAATCCGATAATTTCTGAACCCTGGTAATTGACTAAAAGAAGGACCATCGCAGTAAGCAAGGCCATTCCACCATTCGGAAATAGTCCCCCCTGATCGAAAATGAAGCGAGTGCCAATAATGCCTGCAGGTTGAGGACCGTGTATTATTCCAAAAAAAATCAGAATGGCTAGTGCTACAAAGCCCATGAGCGCCGCTATTTTTACAATTGCTAACCAGAATTCAATCTCACCGAAGGTTCCCACTTTGGCAATGTTGATATAAGTAATCAATAATCCAAAACAAACCGCCCAGACATAGCCGTTAATTCCGGTAAAATGCTCCATAATAATGCCACCGGCAATACATTCTGCAGGAATATAGGCAAACCAACTTATCCAATAAGACCAGCCCACGCCACAAGCTACGGTAGGAGAAATAAAGTCAGCAGTATAAGTGATAAAGGAGCCGGAAATAGGAATTGCTACCGCTAACTCGCCCATGCAAAGCATGGTCAGGTATATGATAAGCCCTCCCAGCATATAGGCGATAAAAACGGAAGGGCCGACATCGTTAACGACTGCGCCTGTTCCCAAAAAATAGCCTGAACCAATGATTCCGCCTAAGGCGATCATTTGGACATGACGATCTTTTAATCCCCGTCTGTAGCCGCCATCGTTGACGGGTTCTTCGTTGTTTTCAATATGATTAGTCAAAACTGTTTATTCTCTCAAATATGAAACACTAGCTGGACTGCAAATTGTACAATAATTTTGTATTTTGTCCAAATATTTTTAGAGCACCCTTTACAAAAGAGACTTTTATAAGAAAAAGGGTGAGAAGGCAAGAAAAATTTCTTTAGTCTTCAATCAAAATGCTAATTTGTTGGAGCGTGGTTTTTAGTTAAAAAATATTATGCAACTCTGAAGCTTTTAGTTCTCCTTGTCAATATAAGCTATTGAGTGATAAAATTCCGCTTTTTGCGAGCCGAAATAGATCCATGTGGAAATTTTTATACCAAATGGCTTCGCCAAAGGCTTTTTATCAATTGACAAAACCCTGGCTAAGTCGCGTAGGTTTCAGTGCGTTGCTCTTTCTTCTTGTCGGGATAATATGGGGTCTTGTTTTTGCACCTCCTGATTATCAACAAGGCGATGCTTTTCGTATAATTTATGTTCATGTGCCCTCTGCTTTTTTATCCATGGCAATTTATACCTGGATGGGCTTTCTTGCTGTTCTTCTCCTGGTCTGGCGTATCAAATTAGCAGGATTACTTTTGGGTCTGGCTGCTCAAATTGGGGCCTCTATGGCTTTTCTTGCCCTGGTTACCGGCTCTATCTGGGGTAAGCCGATGTGGGGAACCTGGTGGATATGGGATGCTCGTTTAACCTCTGAATTAATATTGCTTCTTTTATATTTGGCCATTTTGGCTACAAAAGCTGCGTTTCCAAACAGAGAACAAGGCGATAAAATCATCGCTATTTTAACGTTAGTTGGGTTAATCGACTTACCAATTATCCATTATTCAGTTTATTGGTGGAATTCTTTGCATCAGGGTGCAACCTTATCTGTCCTTGCCAAACCCAAAATAGCAGGTTCTATGTTGTATCCTTTGTTACTTACTTTAGCTGGTTTCACGCTTTATTGTTTGTGGATTATCTTGCATAAGGCGCGCACAGAAATTTTAGCGCGTGAATATAGACAGCATTGGGTTAAAGAGTTTGCTGAAAGAGGGGAGTTATGACGCAGTTTCAACTCTGGTTTGCTATGGGAGGTTATTCCTTCTATATATGGCCTGCATATGGCTTGGTCGCTATGGTATTACTGATAACTACCCTGGGCGCCAAATTACAAGGCAGGCGTATCCGTAAAAAATTACAGCAGCAGTTTAAGAGACAAGCTTTATGAATTCTGTCCGCAAGCGAAAACTAGTGCTTCTTCTGTTTATTGTCACCATACTTAGTCTGGTGACGGCTTTAATTCTTTATGCCTTGCGGCAGAATATTAACTTATTTTACACACCCACTGAGGTTGCGGAAGGAAAGGCGGCAACGAATCAGATTATTCGTTTAGGAGGCATGGTTGTTAAAGGATCGATAGTGCGTTCTAGAGACGACCTTGGAGTGCAGTTTCAATTAACCGATTTTAAACAAACGGTAACAATTAATTACCGTGGCATTTTGCCCGATTTATTTCGTGAAGGGCAGGGTATAGTGACACTTGGGGAACTCAGCGATAATCGCCATTTTAGAGCCAAGGAAGTACTGGCAAAGCACGACGCTAATTATATGCCGCCTGAAGTTAAAGATGCATTGGCAAAGGCAGCGCAAACTGGAGTAAAGAAAAGCAGATGATCGCTGAAATTGGTTTGTTTTCATTAATAGTGGCTTTATTATTTGCCTGCTTGCTTGCTGTTGTTCCTATGCTGGGTCTATGGCGCTCTAAACTAGACTGGATTAGTGCAGCCCCTATTTATGCTAGCGGCCAATTTATTTTTATTGCACTTACTTATTGCTGCCTTACCCTTTGTTTTTTGCGAGATGATTTCTCGGTGGTGTATGTATTAACAAACTCCTCGGTTTCACTTCCCTGGTTTTACAAATTATGCGCAGTTTGGGGTGGCCATGAAGGCTCGATGCTTTTGTGGGTGGCAATCTTAAGTTTATGGATGTTGGCTGTCAGCTTTTTTAGTTCCGCATTGGATAAGTCAATGCGTGCTCGTGTTCTAGTAGTTTTAGGCTGGCTTAGCATTGGCTTTATCCTTTTTCTTTTGACGACCTCAAATCCTTTTACTAGACAGTTTCAACTTTTAAATACGCAGGGACGTGATCTGAATCCCTTGTTGCAGGACCCAGGTTTTCTGTTTCATCCGCCCATGCTCTATATGGGCTATGTAGGTTTTTCTGTGGCTTTTGCTTTCGCCATTGCCGCACTCTGGGTTGGCCGTGTTGAAGCTGCGTGGGCAAAATGGACAAGGCCCTGGACCTTGGCTGCCTGGTGTTGTTTGACAGCCGGAATTACCTTAGGCAGCTGGTGGGCCTATCGAGAACTGGGTTGGGGCGGTTGGTGGTTCTGGGATCCGGTTGAAAATGCCTCTTTCATGCCCTGGTTAGTGGGTACTGCTTTGCTTCATTCTTTAGCAGTATCGGAGCAACGGCAGCAATTTAAAGCCTGGACGATATTGTTGGCAATCACTGCTTTTTCGTTAAGCCTGGTAGGAACCTTTTTGGTGCGTTCCGGCGTTTTGACCTCTGTTCATGCCTTCGCCGTTGATCCGCAGAGAGGCCTTTATATTTTGTTTTTCCTGCTGGCTGTCATTGGTGGTTCTTTATTGTTATTCGCAACTAGGGCGCAGACTCTGCAACGGTCTAACAATCCCTCGCTTGTCTCCCGCGAGAGCGCTTTACTATTAAATAATGTTTTTCTTGCTGTTGCCATGCTAACCGTGTTGATGGGGACGGTTTATCCCTTACTTATTGATGGTCTGGGTTTGGGTAAATTATCCGTGGGTTTACCCTATTTTAATTCTGTGTTTATCCCTTTGATGATCCCCTTATTAGTCTTGATGGGAATTGGTGTTCATTTAAATTGGCAGCGCGACAGTTTGAACAAACTGGCTACAAAATTGACGACGGTTTTTGTTATTAGTTTATTGCTTCCACCTCTTTTATTAATAGGGTTCGCCAAATCTATCAATGGTTATTCCTTGCTGGGATTAATTCTCGCATTTTGGATCCTCTTATCCACTTTAAAATTATTGATTGTACGTGCTCAACAACGTGGCCTTAGCAACCTTGGCCAGTCTCTATGGGGTATGGTTTGTGCCCATTGCGGTGTTGCGGCAACAGTTATAGGTATTGCGATATCAACCGGCTATGGCATTCAGGATGATGTTAAAATGGCAGTTGGCGATTCGGTCAACCTTGCCGGCTACACCATTTCTTTTATTAGCGAATCATCCTTGGCCGGGGCGAATTATCATGGAACTGAAACCCAGTTCGAAATCAGTGATGGCCAAAAACGAACTCTGATTTATCCTCAAAAACGTATTTATAATGTTGGTCAAATGGCGATGACTGAATCAGCAATTGACGTAAGTCCTTTCCGCGATATTTATGTCGCACTCGGGGAACCAATTGGCGACAAAGCCTGGTCAGTGCGAATTTATTTTAAACCCTTTGTTCGCTGGATTTGGGGCGGTGGCTTTATGATTTTAGCCGGAGGCTTGCTGGCTTCGACAGACAGGCGTTATTATCGCAAATCTAAAACTCTAAGGTCCAATAAGGTACAGGAGGTTAGTCTATGAAAACCTTATACTGGCGTTTGATCCCATTGGTTAT
This sequence comes from Tatlockia sp., assembly GCA_013812775.1. Classification (GTDB taxonomy): domain Bacteria; phylum Pseudomonadota; class Gammaproteobacteria; order Legionellales; family Legionellaceae; genus Tatlockia. Next base: position 4,407 of record JACCSX010000147.1, read on the forward strand.
TTTTGCATCACTGGGTTTTTTCTTTTGGCGAGGTTTATCCCTGGATCCGCAAAGATTACCTTCAACGCAATTAGGAAAGTCCTTGCCTGATTTTAAATTGCAAATGTTAGGTGATAAAAAATTTTTTACGCCGGCCGCAATGCATGGCAAAGTGGTTTTGTTAAATGTCTGGGCAAGCTGGTGTGCGGCTTGTGTCGATGAGCAAGTGTTTTTAATGAAACTTTCCCGTGAATCTGTGCCCATTTACGGCTTAAATTATAAAGACAAAACTGAAAACGCCTCGCGTTGGCTGAGTGAATGGGGCAATCCTTATCTGGGAATTGGCGAGGACAAAGAAGGGAAGGTGGCAATTGATTTAGGTGTTTATGGTGCACCAGAAACCTTCCTGATTGATAAGCAAGGTATTATTCGCTATAGGCATGTTGGCGGTATAAATGAAAATATCTGGAAGACAGATTTTTTACCACGCATTCAGCAATTGCAAGGTGAAGCATGAGGTCTTTTCTCCTCCTGGTTTTTTATTTTTCGATGTCTGTTGTTTCTGCAAATAGCCTTTACCCCTTAGCTACTGCAAAACAGGATGCGCAATTTGCGCATCTGTTGAAAGAATTACGCTGTCTTGTTTGTCAAAATCAGGATTTGGCTGATTCTAATGCAGGGCTTGCCAAGGATTTGCGCGATCAGGTTTATAGTTTGGTGAAGGAAGGTCAAAGTGATGGTGAAATTATTAATTATCTAACTGCACGTTATGGTGATTTTATTTTATTCAAACCACCCGTTAAGTCAGTAACCGCAATGCTCTGGTTTGGGCCGGCCTTATTTTTATTTTTGGGCCTCTTAATTTTTTGGCGAACTTGTTTAAAGCGAAGCAAAAATGAATGAATTTTGGTTAATTTTTTCTTTTATTATATTAAGTCTGCTTGCTTTGCCTCTCATGTTCTATCCGTTACGTCAATCAAAATTGCTGCTATCAGTTGCTGCTCCAGTTTTTATTATCTGCCTGTTTTTGGCTTATCTACGCTGGGGAACCTGGACTGAATGGCAGAAGAATGTGCATAAAGAAGATAACAACCAAAAGATAGAAGCGCTATTAAAAACGATTAAAAGCCCAATTGAATTAATCGACAGGATGAAGGGCCGTTTAACTCAAGACCCTAAAAGCGAGCGCGGTTGGTATCTACTAGGCAGAATGTATGCAAGTCAAGGTCAGTGGTTAGAGGCGCGTGAAGCCTTTTTAAGAGCGCAACAATTAAATCCAGACGATGAACTTGCAAGCGTAAATTATGTAAACAGTCTCTGGCAATTGAATCAGCAGCAATTTGATAAGCACATCAGAGAGCAGTTAAAAATTCTATTAGAAAAAAATCCCAATCAACCCGATGCCTTAGCAATGCTGGCGATAGATGCCTATAAGCGCCTTGATTACCAACAGGCAATTAATCACTGGCAGCTCCTGCTTAAACTAGCGCCGGAGCAATCTGAAGAAGCGCAGATGATAAGAAAAGCAATTGCAAAAGCACAGTTTAAATTAAAAAAATAAAGAAGAACTATAACCAATAGAAATTATTGCATAAATAATGAAGGGAGCGAATTTGCCATAACCAGTTCTTATTTTCATTTTAATAGAACCTCAGAAATAGTTTACGTAATTGAAAAATGCAAGAACTGTGCCTGGTTATCTGCTGGAAATTTAGTTCGAGGGTTTTTATAAGTAGTCAAATGTGTATCCCGGAGAAATAATTTACTTTTTTTACTCACTCCATTTCATCTGGCATGATTTATATAACTATTGATAATAAATTATTATTTAATAGTTAGAAATTTTTGATCTGTTAAAAACATACCCGAAAATTTTCCTAGTTATGTTGACTTTATCTTATTGATTATATTGGATTTAGTTTAAAATTAATTTTCTCTGCCCTAGCTTTCTCTTCTCGAATAAATGGTCATGTATTGATCAGCATGATACTATATGTTCACATTATTCCAGCTGAGTGTTCTTTATGCAAACCAAACTCGATTTATCGTCTACAGTGAATGCGCAATTTATTGGTGAAACTGAAAACACGATGACTACCGAGGTTTGCGCCAATGTTGGCTTGGTTCTATTACAACTTGACAGGCATTTTGCAGAAAACAGTTCCAATCCTACAGATATATTGCCAACCATTTCAAACACCAAAGTGAACGGCTATATTAAAGCCCTTTCAAATGAGGTGGCAAATCAAGAGGAATCGGTAAAGAAAGCCTGGCTGTATATCCAAACTAAATTAGCAGAAGAGCCAAATGGGCTAGATAAGGTTACTACCTGGGAAAATGGCGCAGAAATCACCTGCAACATTAATGTAAAAACCACTCTCGCCTTAGTTTATGCCGCTTTAACTGATAAATACGCGTATTGGCAAGAGGCGCTAACCAAACACCTGCCCTCGACTGCTTCTCCAAAAGACATCATTACCTTAAGAGGCGACTTTGAAACAACCTACCCTCAAGATGAAGTCGATAGGCTATCAACACTTTGGCAATGTTTTATAACACTTGGATCTAAAAAGGTGTGTCACACAGGTATTCGTAACGATTTTACCATGACTTTAAATGGTGTGTATCCCGGAATATGGATTATTGAAAACATCGATGCTTTCCTCTTAGCATTTATGACTGAGCATTTAAATCATCAAATTGATAAATTTAGGATTGACCCGCCACTTTATCGAGCTATGGTACTTTCGGATCTAAGTGGAGAGCGCCTAGGTCCTTTAAAAAAAGCATTAAAGCAGTCTCAACCTGTTTTGGAAGAATCTATAATAAACACCTTTGCAACTCATGGTATTAATCCTAAAAATTGCAGTAAAAAAATTAATGATTATTTACAAGCTATAGAGGATTTAACCCCCACTTGGGAAGGAAAGGCAGGGATGTCTGCCTTAGCTTCTATACTGGCCCCTCGCTTCAACCCCGATAAACTTCTGTTAGTCATTCAAAACTGGATAAAATCTTCGTTTGAATTCAATAACGACTCACACGCGCGCCAAGTAATGACCTTTAACAGCGCTCAAGAAATCTCTAAATTAATTACCAAGTATCAAGGATTGCTTAGAGCCTGGAATCAAGAGATGATAACCGAGACCCAAATTGATGAGTTGAATCATCTACTGAAATCCTATGAAACAAAATGCATGGAGCGTGCTGCACCACAAATTGATGAAGAATTAAGTGTAGCGATGCTACGATTTGAAAAAGTCTCTTTTGCCTTTAGAAACGATGCACGTTACGATTGGGTAGAAAACTTCTTTATTCACTGGGCTCTGGCTAAAGAAACTGATAACCAAGAGAGCTTAATCCAACTATATAGTAGTTTGCATGAACCTGTTATACAGGAAAAATATCTAGTCACCGATGACTTTTTAGAGCAACAATTTCCTCAAACAGCTAGTGAAATTGAGATAACGCCTTATCTAATAAATAGACTATTTTTACATGCCATCATGGTTCACCCAACCCAATGGACAAAGTTATTTTCAAATTACTTTTCAAGAGTGCATACCTTTGTTGAACAAGAGCTTGTAAACCCTGGACAAGCGCATCAAGCTTTAGCATTAAAAAACGATTCTTATCCTAAAGCATTAATGCAACAGATGAAGTTTTTACACACACATTTCCAATCTATCCAGGAAGAACGTGAAAACCCGATTGTCCCCTTTGATTTTTATCTTCCTATGAAACATTTTATCCGAAATACTATGCAACTTAACAATGTAATGATGCTTCTTTCAGATTCTCAAAAAACAGCCTTTATAAATTTCCTGGGTCATGAGTTCTTAAAAACCCTTATTAAAAGCTTCAGTAAGATAGTGTCTGTAATTAAAGGGCTTTCAGAAAATCAAATACCCGTCTTTATGAATGCTTTGGGGCATGAGTTCTTAATAACACTTATTAAAAATACTATGCATTTAGGGATGATAATTTACCCGCTTACTGAAACTCAAATACCAATCTTTATAGATGCTTTAGGCAATGAGTTTATAAAAACACTTATTAAAAGTCCTACGGATTTATGGCGTGTAATTAAAGAGTGTTCTGAAAATCAAATACCAGTTTTTATAAATGCATTGGGTAATGAGTTCTTAAAAACCCTTATTAAAAACTCTAATAATTTAGGGGAAGTAATTAAGCTGCTTCCTGAAAATCAAAAAACAGTCTTAATAAATGCTTTGGATCATGAGTTCTTAAAAACACTTATTGAAAGCTCAAGTGATTTAGGGGAGGTTATTTCCGAGCTTTCTGAAAATCAAATATTAACCTTTATAGAGGCTTTGGGCCATGAATTCTTAGAAACACTTATTGAAAGCCCCAGTGATGTAGATGACGTAATTGAATGGCTTTCTGACAATAGAAAAGCAGTCTTTATAAATGCTTTGGGCCCTGAGTTCTTAAAAACACTTATTAATAGCTTTGATGATTTTGGGAAGGTCATTCTAATGCTTTCTGAAAATAAAAGAACAGTTTTTATAAATGGTTTAGGTAACGAAATTTTAAAATCATATATTAAAACCCCCAGAAATTTACGGTCTGTAATTAAATGGCTTTCTGTAAATCAAAAACCAGACTTTATAGATTTCTTGGGCAATGAGTTTTTAAAATCACTTATTAAATATTCTAATGATTTAGGGGATGTAATTTACGAGCTTTCTGAAAATCAAATAACAGCTTTTATAGATATCTTGTAACCGTTCGGCCAACCTTTTAATTACCCATAACTTTTGCTATTAATGCGTTTTTTATACATGATGCATGGAACAAGGATGATAGGTGATCAATTAGTAGCTTTTGTTGAGAAATCAAACAATAATGATAAAGATAAATG
>JACCSX010000169.1 GCA_013812775.1 Tatlockia sp.
ATGGCGAAGGAAAAATTTGAACGAAAGAAGCCACACGTAAACGTTGGCACGATTGGTCACGTGGATCATGGCAAAACGACGTTGACTGCGGCAATTACAACAATAATGGCGAAGAAATTTGGTGGCACCGCGAAGGCGTATGACCAAATTGATGCGGCTCCGGAAGAACGTGAGCGTGGCATTACGATATCGACAGCGCACGTAGAATATGAATCAGCAAACCGACATTATGCTCACGTTGATTGCCCTGGCCATGCTGACTATGTGAAGAACATGATCACAGGTGCTGCGCAAATGGACGGAGCGATATTAGTAGTATCAGCTGCAGATGGTCCGATGCCTCAAACAAGAGAGCACATTTTATTATCGCGTCAGGTAGGTGTACCGTTTATTGTTGTGTTTTTAAATAAAGCAGACATGGTAGACGATGCAGAATTACTTGAGCTGGTTGAGATGGAAGTTAGAGACTTGTTAAGCAAGTATGATTTTCCTGGCGATGATATACCGATAATAGTTGGTTCTGCGCTAAAAGCATTAGCAGGCGAAGAGACTGATATTGGTGTTAAAGCGATTGAGAAATTGGTTGAGACAATGGATGCATACATTCCAGAGCCAGTACGCAACATTGATAAAAGTTTCTTGTTACCGATTGAAGACGTGTTCTCTATATCAGGACGTGGAACGGTAGTAACAGGCCGAGTTGAATGTGGAATAGTTAAAGTTGGCGAAGAAGTCGAGATTGTTGGAATCCGCGATACGGTGAAGACGATATGCACAGGCGTAGAAATGTTCCGCAAGCTGCTGGATGAAGGACGTGCTGGAGATAACGTTGGTGTACTATTACGCGGTACCAAGAGAGACGAAGTTGAACGCGGCCAAGTGTTAGCGAAGCCGGGTTCAATTAAGCCCCACACGAAGTTTGAAGCAGAAGTGTATGTATTATCGAAGGATGAGGGTGGGCGTCATACTCCATTTTTCAATGGCTATCGTCCCCAGTTTTACTTTAGAACGACGGACGTGACAGGTACATGTGACCTGCCAGAAGGCGTAGAAATGGTAATGCCAGGAGACAACGTACAAATGGTTGTTAACCTGCATGCACCAATTGCTATGGATGAAGGATTGCGATTTGCAATTCGAGAAGGTGGCCGCACTGTTGGTGCTGGTGTTGTCGCAAAAATCATTGAGTAAATAATAAAATGAGTAACAATCAAAATATTAAAATACGTCTTAAGTCCTTTGACCATAGGTTAATTGATTTGTCAACTCGTGAGATTGTCGATACAGCAAAACGTACTGGGGCACAAATTCGTGGCCCAATACCTCTGCCTATCCGCAAAGAGAAATTTACTGTATTGACATCGCCGCATGTCAATAAAGACGCTCGTGATCAATACGAGCTGCGTACCCATAAACGCCTGGTCGTAATTGTGCACCCTACTGAAAAAACAGTAGATGCACTTATGAAACTTGATTTGGCTGCTGGGGTTGATGTGCAAATAAGCCTTGATGACGAATAGTCTTATTCAGGCAAAAGTTATTAACGAGGTGTTACAATGACTATTGGGTTATTAGGCCGTAAAATCGGTATGACACGTGTGTTCACAGAAGAGGGTGTTTCTATACCAGTATCTGTTGTAGAAATACTACCTAACCGCGTGTCTCAAATTAAAACTGTTGATACAGATGGTTATACTGCAATTCAGCTTACAGGTGGCGAGAAAAAATCAAGCCATGTTAATAAGCCCCTAACAGGCCATTTTGCTAAAGCACAGATTGAAGCTGGTGATATGCTTTGTGAATTCCGTATGGAATCAGTTGATGAATATACTGCTGGCCAATTATTATCGGTAAACGACGTATTTAATGAAGGTCAGTTTGTTGATGTTGCTGCTACATCTAAAGGCAAAGGGTTTGCAGGTACAGTAAAACGCTGGAATTTCCGTACCCAAGATGCAACACATGGTAATTCACGGTCGCATCGTGTACCGGGTTCGATAGGACAGAACCAGACGCCAGGTAAGGTATTTAAAGGTAAGAAAATGGCAGGACATATGGGTAACGTACGTTGCACAACGCAAACCCTGGAATTAGTCCGTGTAGATAAAGAGCGAAATTTACTTTTAATTAAGGGCGCTATTCCTGGATGTCCTGGTGCAAGAGTTGAAGTAAGGCCCGCTGTTAAGAAGAAGGTAAGGGGCAATTAATGGAACTTATAACAAAAGATACTAAAGCTCAATTAATAGTGAGTGAAGAAGTTTTTGGCTATAACTACAATGAAGGTTTGATTCACCAAGCAGTAGTTACCTTTATGAATAATGCTCGTAGCGGTAACAGTGCTCAAAAAACACGAGCGGAAGTTCGTGGTGGCGGTAGAAAGCCATGGAATCAAAAAGGAACTGGTAGAGCAAGAGCTGGAACCATTCGTAGCCCAATATGGCGTTCTGGTGGTGTGACTTTCGCTTCTAAAAAGCGTGACTATAGTCAAAAACTTAATAAAAAAATGTACAAACGCGCATTGCGTAGTATAATCTCCGAGCTTCACCGCACAGGCAATCTGATTGTTGTCAGTGAATTTCAATGCCAATCACTTAAAACCAAAGATTTTATTGTGAAAATGAATGAATTAGAACTGAAAAATGCATTGATAATTATGGATGAAGTTGGTGAGCATGAATATCTTGCTTCACGTAACTTGCATCAATACGACATTTGCGATGTAAATTGCCTGGATCCTGTTAGTCTACTTCGCTATGAGAAAGTTCTCATTACTGAAAGTGCAGTTAAGAATTTAGAGGAGCAGTTACAATGAATGCTGAACGTATATTAATGGTACTGCGTGCACCACATACCTCTGAAAAGACAACAGTTTTGGCAGAAAAGTTTAAGCAGTTTACTTTTAAAGTATTAAAAACAGCTACTAAGCAAGAAATTAAGCTTGCAGTTGAGCACATGTTTAATGTCAAAGTAAAATCTGTGTCTGTATTGAATGTGAAGGGCAAAACAAAACGTTTTAAAAAAACAACTGGTAAACGTTCAGACTGGAAAAAAGCTTTTGTCTCATTGCATGAAAATTTTGATATCGACTTTACTGTGACAGAATAAGGCAGATTAAGATGGCACTATTAAAATCAAAACCCACATCGCCCGGAAAACGCGGTGAAATACGTGTGGTACATCATCATATTCATAAAGGGCAGCCACATGCAGCTCTTGTTGAAAAGTTAAATAAAACTGGTGGACGTAATAACCAGGGTAGAATTACTGTACGCCATATTGGTGGTGGTGCTCGTTCCAAATATCGCTTGATTGACTTTAAGAGAAACAAAGATGGAATCGAAGCAAAGGTTGAACGGATAGAATATGATCCAAATCGTTCTGCTCTGATTGCATTAGTTGTTTACAAAGATGGTGAACGCAGGTACATTATTGCACCTTCAGGATTAGAAGCAGGAAATACCATTGTTAGTGGTGAAGATTCACCAATTTCAGTTGGTAATAGTTTACCACTGCGTAATATTCCAGTTGGTACAACAATTCACTGTGTTGAGTTAAAACCTGGCAAAGGCGCGCAAATGATACGTAGTGCCGGTTGCAGTGCTCAGATTGTTGCAAAAGAAGGTAACTATGCAACATTAAAACTGCGTTCAGGTGAAATGCGGAAAGTTCTGGCTCTATGCAGAGCTGTTATTGGCGAAGTCTCTAATAGTGAACATAGTTTACGTTCACTTGGTAAAGCAGGCGCTAAACGCTGGAGAGGTATAAGACCTACAGTTCGTGGTGTTGCTATGAACCCTGTGGATCATCCACATGGTGGGGGCGAAGGACGAACTTCAGGTGGACGTCATCCAGTAACTCCTTGGGGTGTACCAACTAAAGGGTACAAAACAAGATCTAATAAGCGTACTGACCGTTTTATCGTCAGAAGACGTAAGAAGAAATAATTAGCTAAGAGGATATTAAGGTGGCACGTTCTATTAGAAAGGGTCCTTTTATCGATCATCACTTAATAAGTAAAGTTGAAGCGGCGATCGAATCTAAGTCCAAAAAACCAATTAAAACCTGGTCCAGGCGCTCAACAATTGTACCTGAAATGATCGATCTTACTATTGCTGTGCATAACGGCAAAGATCATGTGCCTGTTTATATTACAGATAACATGGTTGGTCACAAATTAGGTGAGTTCGCCATGACTCGTACATTCAAAGGCCATTCTGGTGACAGAAAAGCCAAAGGTAAGTAAGAGGCAATGATGGAAGTTATAGCAAAATTAAGAAATGCACCACTTTCTGCCCAAAAAGGCAGGCTGGTTGCCGATATGATTCGTAAGATGGATGTTTCTAAAGCGATTGATGTTTTGAAATTTACCCCCAAAAAGGGTGCGCAGTTAATGTTGAAATTATTAGAGTCTGCTATGGCAAACGCTGAAAATAATAACGGCGCAGACATCGATGAATTAAAAGTCGGTGTGGTTTGTGTAGATGAGGCAGCAACTTTGAAACGCATTAGTCCTCGAGCTAAAGGTCGCGCAAATCGAATTTGCAAGCGTACCTGCCACATCACAATTAAAGTGTCTGACGAGGAATAGCCATGGGACAAAAAGTAAACCCTATAGGTATTAGGTTAGGTATAACGCAAGATTGGAATTCAAAATGGTATGCATCTAAAAATTATGCACAACTATTGAATCAAGATATTAATCTGCGTAAAGACCTAAAGAAAAAATTAATGTCAGCTGCAGTATCTAAGATTAAAATTGAAAGACCTGCAAATAATGCTGTAGTGACTATCCTGACTGCAAGACCTGGTGTGATCATCGGGAAAAAAGGTGGCGGCATAGAAGCATTAAGAAGCGAAATTGCAGCGAAGCTCGGCGTACCTGTTCATTTGAATATTGAAGAGATTCGTAAGCCTGAGTTGGATTCTACTTTAGTTGCTGAAGGCATTGCCCAACAGCTAGAGCAACGAGTTATGTTCCGTCGTGCAATGAAACGTGCAGTGACATCAGCTATGAAGTCAGGTGCAAAAGGAATAAAGATTTGCGTAAGCGGACGATTAGGCGGCGCTGAGATCGCGAGAAGCGAATGGTACCGTGAAGGACGTGTTCCACTTCATACCTTCCGTGCTGATGTTGATTATGGTACTGCTGAAGCAAAAACTACCTATGGAATCATAGGGGTTAAAGTCTGGATTTTCAAAGGGGAAGTACTCCCACAGAAAGCCCGCAATAGTGAAAGCGGTAAGTGAGTGAGGAAATATAATCATGTTACAGCCAAAACGAACGAAATATCGTAAACAAATGAAAGGGCGAAACCGTGGGTTAGCTCTGAGAGGTTCAACTGTCAGCTTCGGTGAGTTTGGTCTTAAGGCTCTTGAACGAGGGCGCCTGACTGCAAGACAGATTGAAGCTGCTCGTCGTGCAATGACCAGGCATATTAAGCGTGGCGGTAAAATTTGGATTAGAGTGTTCCCGGATAAACCAATCACTCAAAAGCCACTTGAAGTAAGACAAGGAAAAGGTAAGGGATCTGTTGAGTATTGGGTATGCCAAATTCAACCTGGTAAGGTATTGTTTGAAATGGAAGGTGTTAGCAGAGAGCTAGCAATGGAAGCATTTGATTTAGCTAAAGCTAAATTACCTTTCAAAGTAATGTTTGAAGAGCGTAAGGTGATGTGATGAAAGATATTAAAGAGTTAAGAAATTTAACACCTGATGAATTGCAGTCTGAATTACTCTCTTTACGTAAAGAGCAATTAAATATGCGAATTAGAAAAGCAAGTGGCTCTCTTGATAAGACACACATAATTACGAAAGTCAGAAAATCAATTGCCCAAGTTAAAACAATCATGACTGAAAAGGTAGGAAAGAGCCATGGTAAATAGTGAAACAGCTGGCAGAACCATAGTAGGTAAAGTTGTCAGCGATAAAATGCAAAAAACCATCGTAGTTTTGGTTGAGCGAACTGTTAAACATCCTAAGTATGGAAAAATCATGCGACGCCGAACAAAACTTCACGCCCATGATGAAAATCAAATTGGTAAAATTGGAAATACAGTGAAAATTCGTGAATCTCGACCCATTTCAAAAATGAAAAGTTGGGTACTTGTAGAAGTAATTTCTTGATTGTCATTGTTTTACTTTTAAAACCTTGAGAGGCCTGATATAATCAGCAGCCTTTTTCTGGTCGAATTTAGAGCTGGAGTATAAAATGATACAAATGCAAACTGTGCTCGAAGTTGCAGATAATAGCGGAGCACGCAGAGTGATGTGTATCAAAGTGCTTGGTGGATCACATAGACGCTATGCGCGTGTTGGTGATGTTATTAAAGTAAGCATTAAAGATGCAATACCACGCAGTAAAGTGAAGAAAGGTGCTGTTATGAAAGCCGTTGTAGTTCGAACCTGTCAGGGTGTACGCCGCGATGATGGTTCGCTTATACGTTTTGATGGTAATGCAGCTGTACTTTTAAATAATCAAAACGAGCCTATAGGTACACGTATATTTGGCCCTGTAACTCGTGAGCTAAGAGAGCGGTTTATGAAAATCATTTCTCTTGCTGCTGAAGTATTGTAAGAGGGATTAGCTATGAAACGCATAAAATCAGGTGATACAGTTATTGTTATTGCCGGTAAAAGTAAAAATCATGTTGGCAAAGTTGTTAAAGTATTTGCTGAAGCTGTTATTGTTGAGGGTGCAAACCTCATAAAAAAACATGTAAAACCAAATCCGCAGCTACAACAAGAAGGTGGCATAATCACACGTGAAGCAAAGATAGATACTTCAAATGTAGCAATTTTCAATCCGGTATCTAAAAAGGCTGATAAAGTTGGATTCAAATACCTTGAGAAAGACGGAAAAAAGTACAAGGTTAGATATTTTAAATCGAATAATGAAGTAGTTGACTTTGTCTAATTAGGTGACTGAAATGGCTAGACTGAAAGAGTTTTACAGAAATGAAGTAGTCGAGATGATGATTAAAAAATTCGGCTATAAAAGCGTGATGGAAGTTCCCAAGATCCTGAAAATCACTTTAAATATGGGTGTTGGTGAGGCTGTTGGCGATAAAAAAGTGATAAATCATGCAGTTGAAGATATGACTTTAATATCTGGTCAAAAGCCTGTTGTAACAAAAGCTAAAAAATCGTTGGCAGGTTTTAAAATACGTGAAGGTTGGCCGATTGGTTGTAAAGTAACCTTAAGAAGTGAAAGGATGTATGAGTTCCTGGACAGATTAATCACTATAACCTTGCCACGAGTTCGTGACTTTCGTGGATTAAATCCAAAATCTTTTGATGGAACTGGAAATTATAGTATGGGAATCCAAGAACAAATAGTTTTCCCTGAAATTGATTTTGATAAGACTGATGGTATTCGTGGTATGGATATATGCATAACCACAAGTGCTAAAACAAATGAAGAAGCGAAGGCCTTGTTATCAGCATTTAACCTGCCTTTAAAAGACAGAGATAAACACTAAAAAGGGTATATACTGTGGCTAAAAAATCTATTCTCGCCCGCGAATCTAAACGATCTAAACTCGTCGCGAAATATAGAGAGCGAAGAAATGCATTAAAGGTTTTAATTAAATCGTCTCAAGATTTTGAAGAAATAATGGAAGCGCAAGCAAAACTTGCAAAGCTGCCATTAAACTCAAATCCTGTACGAAACAGCACGCGTTGTCAGCAATGTGGTCGTCCACATGCCGTTTATCGCAAGTTTGGACTTTGCAGGATTTGCTTAAGACAACAGCTGATGACTGGTAATGTCACAGGTGGTCGCAAATCCAGCTGGTAAATTTTATTCTATGGAGAACAACTGTGAGTATGCATGATCCTGTTGCTGACATGTTGACTAGAATTCGCAATGGTCAGCAAGCAAAACATCAGAGCGTTACCCTGAATTCATCTAAATTAAAAGAAGAAATCGCCAGGGTGTTAAAAGAAGAAGGTTATATATTAGATTTTGATATAGAACCTCTTGAGAATAATCTTAAATCGATGAAGATACAGTTAAAGTATTATCACGGTAGACCCGTAATTGAAAAAATTAAACGTATCAGCCGTCCTGGTTTAAGAGTATATAAATCTTCTAAAGATTTGCCACAATCAATACCTGGTTTCGGCGTTGCTATTTTAACAACTTCCAAGGGAGTTATGACTCACGTGGCAGCTCGAAATAATGGTCTTGGTGGCGAAATAATCTGTGAAGTGGCCTAATACTTGAGAGGAATAAAATGTCTAGAGTAGCAAAAGCCCCTATTGAGTTACCAGCTAACGTTGAACTTACAGTGGGAAAGGACACTTTAACGATTAAAGGTCCAAAAGGATCACTGGAACAACATTATAATAAGCATGTTAGTGTTAGCAAAAGTGATGAAAATGAAAAAAAAATCATTTTCTGCCCTGCCTCTAATGATCCTAGCGCCTGGGCGCATGCAGGAACGGTAAGAGCATTAGTTAGTAATATGGTCAAGGGTGTTACTAATGGGTTTCAAATAACCTTGGAACTAGTAGGTGTTGGATATCGAGCACAGGCAAGCGCTAAATTAGTGACCTTGTCACTGGGTTTCTCACACCCCATTGAATATAGTTTGCCCGAAGGTATTACTGTTGAGACCCCAAATAATACTACCGTTATTATTCGTGGTATTGATAAGCAACTTCTAGGTCAAGTCGCTTCTGAAATACGAGCTTTCAGACCACCAGAGCCTTATAAAGGCAAAGGCGTTAAATACGCAGGTGAAAATATTGTTCGTAAAGAAGCCAAAAAGAAATAAGGTGTAAATCATGAATAAATATAAGGCCCGTATTCGTCGTGGTTTGAAAGCAAAGGCTAGACTTCGTTATTCAACCAGACCAAGATTGGTAGTGCACAGAAGTGGTTCACACATCTATTCACAAATCGTTGTACGCAGTGAAAAGGGTGATAAGGTTATTGTTTCTGCATCAACCCTTGATAAAGAGCTTAGACCTACACTGACTGGTACTAAAGTTCAGCAAGCTCAGCTTGTAGGTAAACTATTGGCTGAGAGAGCTAAGGCTAATAAGATAGGTGCAGTTTCCTTTGACCGTGCAGGTTACAAATTCCATGGTCGTGTGAAAGCTTTGGCAGATGGTGCACGTGAAGCTGGGTTGGATTTTTAAGGAACGGTTATGGCATTTGATGATTCTATGAAAAGTGATGGATACCAGGAAAAATTAGTATCTGTCACACGAACAGCGAAAGTTGTTAAAGGCGGTCGAGTATTTGGATTCGCTGTATTAGTTGTGATTGGCGATGGTAAAGGCAAGGTGGGTTATGGACGTGGAAAAGCACGCGAAGTTCCAATAGCAATTCAAAAGGCAATGGAACAAGCAAGAAAAAACATGACATACATACCATTAGCTGGAACTACTATTTATCACGAAATTACCTGGAACTATGGTGCTTCTAAAGTATTTATGAAACCTGCTAGTGAAGGTACAGGAATTATTGCCGGTGGTGCAATGAGAGCTGTATTGGAAGTTTTAGGGGTACAAAATATTCTGGCAAAAAGCATTGGATCAACAAATCCAAGTAATGTTGTTCGAGCCACTATTGGCGCGCTAACTCATATTGGAACACCTGATTATGTTGCTGCAAAGCGCGGTAAATCAGTTGAAGAAATAATGGCGGACGCATAAATGAGCAAGAAACTAAAAATTACTTTGGTTAAATCCACTATTGGTCGTAAACCAAAGCACGTTGAAATTGCTAAGCAACTTGGATTGGGCAAGTTGAACTCTACTGTAGTTCATCAAGATATACCAGCCATACGTGGCTTGGTGAATTCAATATACTACATGTTACAAGTAGAGGAGTGTGCCTAATGAATTTGAATACAATATCTCCAGATCCTGGATCAAAACCAAGTAGAAGACGTCTTGGCCGGGGAATCGGATCTGGCTTAGGCAAAACAAGTGGTAAAGGTCATAAAGGTCAAAAAGCAAGAGCTGGTGGTTACCATAAGGTTGGGTTCGAAGGTGGGCAAATGCCTATTCAACGTCGACTTCCTAAAATGGGTTTTAAGTCGCGTGTTTCCAAGACAATTGATCAAATTACCTTAGGTGAGTTAGCAGGCTTAGGCGTTGAAACGATTGATCTCGAAGTATTAAGAGATTCTGGGTTGATTAATAAATCTATTCGCGAAGTTAAAGTAATTCTATCTGGTGAAATTAACGTTCCACTAAAGCTTAAAGGGTTACGCATCACTAAAGGTGCACGAGCCGCAATTGAGCAAGCTGGTGGTAGCATTGTAGAGTGACTATGAATAACCAAAGGCAGATTAGTGGCCAATCCAAGGGTGGATTAGCAGAGCTTAAAGCAAGATTGTTTTTTGTTATTCTGGGAATTCTAATTTATAGACTGGGTGCTCATATACCAGTCCCTGGATTAGATCCCCAGAAGTTAGCCAATTTTTTTGGCGAACAACAAAACACTATATTTGGTTTGTTCAATATGTTTTCGGGTGGTGCCCTTTCGAGAGTAACAGTCTTTGCTATAGGTATAATGCCTTATATTTCTGCATCGATTATTATCCAGCTATTTTCGGTTGTGTCTCCCAAACTTGAGCAACTTAAAAAGGAAGGTGAGTCTGGTCGAAGAAAAATCAATCAGTATACTCGCTATCTAACTTTGATCCTTGCTGTATTCCAATCGTTAGGAATGGCAAGATGGCTTGCCGGGCAACATATTGCAATGCATGCAGATCTGGTATTTTACTTTACTGCAGTAGTTACCCTGGTTACCGGAACTATGTTTTTAATGTGGCTGGGTGAACAAATTACTGAGAAGGGTGTTGGTAATGGAATATCACTGATTATCTTTTCAGGTATTGTCTCATCAATGCCTAATGCACTTGCTTCTGTGTTTCAACAAGTAAGGGAAGGCCAGATGCAGGCACTAACCTTAATTTTTGTGGGAATTATTGTTGTAGTTGTAACTGGTTTTGTTGTATTTATGGAAAGGGCTCAGCGCCGTATAAGAGTCAATTATGCCCAGCGTACCCATGGGCGTAAAGTATATGCTGCGCAGACTAGTCATTTACCATTGAAAATAAATATGTCTGGAGTAATTCCTCCCATATTTGCATCCAGCATAATTTTACTTCCTGCAACTCTTGCCCAATTTTTTGCAAAGGGTAAAGGAATGGACTGGCTAGCAGACATTGGCATGGCCTTATCGCCAGGTCAACCGCTGTATCTAATAGTATATGCTGCTGCAATTCTATTCTTTGCGTTCTTTTATGCTGCTTTGGTATTTAACCCAAAGGATACTGCAGACAATTTGAAAAAGTCTGGTGCTTATATTCCGGGTATTCGTCCTGGTGAACAAACAACCAGATATATTGACCTGGTTATGACGCGCCTAACTTTAGTAGGAGCTCTCTACTTGGTTTTGGTATGTTTATTACCACAGATTTTGATGTATACCTGGCATGTGCCTTTCTATTTTGGCGGAACTTCATTGTTAATCATTGTAGTTGTAATTATGGATTTTGTAGCGCAAGTACAAGCTCATCTAATGACACAACAATATGATTCCTTGATGAAAAAAGCTAATTTCAAAGGGACAAAATTGCCCGGTCTTTTATGATTATTATCGGAGTTATTAATGAAAGTTAGAGCATCAGTAAAACGGCTTTGTCGTAACTGCAAAATTATTAAACGCAACGGAGTTATACGCGTTATATGTAAAGATGCAAGACACAAACAAAGACAGGGTTAATTTAGTAACTCAGGTGGGGAATTGTAAAACTGGATAAATGGTTGGCTATAAGTACTGAATGACTAATATATATTTTTTGTTTCATTTTTAAAAAATATATGAATTTATTCATTCAAAATGTGCACAAGACAATCTTTCTGGTGTGGTGTGAGGTTTTAGAGATTAATTCCTCGCTTGATTTTGATTCATTATAATAGTATTCTTCTGTCCCTTTCTGGCAGAGCAAAATAACGTGCGGAGAGATTAATGGCTCGTATTGCAGGTGTTAACATACCGGATCACAAACATATCGTGATTGCGTTGATGTCAATTTACGGAATTGGCAAAACAACCTCGATTAAACTATGTAAAACTGTTGGCATTGACACGTCAACAAAGGTTGCTCAGTTATCTGAAGATAAACTTGAAGCACTACGTATGGAAATTGCCAAGATGACTGTTGAAGGTGATTTACGACGTGTAGTTACCATGAATATTAAACGACTTATGGATCTTGGTTGTTATAGAGGCCTTAGACATCGTCGTGGTTTACCATTGCGTGGTCAACGAACCAAAACAAATGCTCGTACGAGAAAAGGTCGACGTAAAGGTGGCTCTAACTAATTTTTATGTAGGAAAAAAAGATGGCTATAACTAAGGCAAAGCAACAAAAAGTAAGAAAAAAGATAAAACGTGTTGTCTCCGATGGGATTGTGCACGTTCATGCTTCTTTTAATAATACCATTGTTACTTTTACAGATCGTCAAGGCAACGCATTATGTTGGGCAACATCCGGGGGCTCTGGTTTCCGTGGATCCAGAAAAAGTACTCCTTACGCTGCACAAATTGCAACTGAAAAGGCTTCTGTAGTAGCAAAGGAATACGGTATGAAATCCGTAGCAGTCTTTGTACATGGTCCTGGACCAGGTCGCGAATCAACAATTCGCGAATTGATATCGCAGGATTTTAAGATAGTAGAAATAACCGATGTTACAGGCATACCTCATAATGGATGTAAGCCTCCTAAAAAACGTCGTGTATAAAATTCGGGAGTTATTTAATGGCTAGATACCTAGGTCCAAAATGTAAGTTATCACGTAGAGAAGGCACCGATTTATTCCTGAAAAGTGGCGTACGTAATCACAAGGATAAATGTAAATCAGAAAAACAACCTGGTCAGCATAGTGATAAACGGCCAAGATTAAGTGTTTATGGTGTGCAACTGCGAGAGAAGCAAAAAATTAAACGCCTTTATGGGTTATTAGAAAAGCAATTTAAAAATTGTTATACAAAAGCTGCCCGACAAAAAGGGTCTACAGGTGAAAACTTGATGGCACTGCTTGAAAAGCGTTTAGATAATGTTGTTTATCGTATGGGCTTTGCATCGACGCGCGCCGAGGCTAGGCAATTAGTTTCTCATAAAGCTATTTTAGTAAATGAGCAAGTAGTAAATATACCCTCTTATGTGGTCAATCCTGGTGATGTGATAGCTATTCGTCAAAAAGCTAAAACTCAAGGGCGTGTGCAAGCTGCAATTGCGCTTTCTGAACAACGCGCTGCATGTGATTGGTTGACTGTTGACTCAAGTTCTTTAAAGGGTACATTTACAACAACGCCAACGCTAAATGATTTATCATCACTTTATAACGTTAATTTAGTTGTAGAACTTTACTCTAAGTAAGCTCGGAGACCTAGCAGAATGTCTACTGAAATAAATGAAATGCTGACACCGTCTGTACTTAAAGTACATGCAGAGACGCCCAATCACTCACGAATTGTTCTTGAGCCTTTAGAGCGTGGCTATGGCCATACGCTTGGTAATGCCCTGAGAAGAATTTTATTATCATCAATGCCTGGATGTGCTATTACTGAGGTATCGATTGATAATGTTTTACATGAGTACAGCACAATTGAAGGTGTACAGGAGGATGTTGTTGATATTCTCTTAAACCTTAAACAAGTGGCTATTAAAATTACCGTTGGTCAAGAGGCTCTCTTGACTTTATCTAAAGTAGGTCCCTGCCAGGTAACGGCCGGAGATATTCAACTTACTCATGGACAAGAAATTATTAACCCTGAACTGGTCATTGCTACATTAAATGAAAATGGCAAACTTAATATGACTTTGAAGGTTGAGAAAGGAGTTGGATTTCATTCTACAGATTCCTTTGTGCGAACATTTGATGATGAGATTGAACCTAAATCTGTTGGAAAATTGAAAATCGATAATACCTTTTCACCTGTCACTAAAGTTGCTTATTTTGTAGATAATGCCCGTGTTGAAAATCGTACAGATCTGGATAAGCTCACTATTGATTTACAAACAAATGGTACATTAGATCCTGAAGAAGCGATTCGTATATCAGCATCTATACTACAGCGTCAGCTGCACGCATTTGTAGACATGAAGTTTGAAGAGTCTCGGACCGATAATAAAGAACGTAATGATTTCGATCCTGTTTTGTTGCGACCTGTTGATGATTTAGAATTGACAGTTCGTTCAGCAAATTGTTTGAAAGCTGAGAATATTTATTATATCGGTGACTTGGTTCAAAAGACTGAGAATGAATTATTAAAGACACCCAATTTAGGTAAGAAATCCCTGACTGAAATTAAAGATGTGTTAGCTTCACGATCTTTATCTCTGGGGATGAAGCTTGAAAATTGGCCGCCAGCTAATCTTGGCGAGTAATATTAGGAGTTTTAGTCATGCGTCACCGTAATACTGGCCGTAAATTAAGTCGTACTAGCAGCCATAGAAAAGCGATGTTTTCAAACATGTGTACATCTCTTATTGAGCATGAGTTAATTAAAACAACTCTGCCCAAAGCGAAAGAACTGCGTCGATACATTGAACCGCTAATTACTGTATCTAAAGCCGATTCAGTATCATCACGCCGCTTTGTTTTTGATAAACTTCGATCAAAGGCAGCAGTTGGAAAATTATTCACTACTCTAGGCCCGCGTTATGTCGAGCGTCCAGGTGGCTATGTACGTGTGTTGAAATGCGGATATCGAGCTGGAGATAATGCACCAATGGCAATTGTTGAATTGGTGGATAGACCTGCTAAAGAAGAAGTTGTAACCGAAGAGTAACGATCCTAATTGGCTTTAGGATTTTATTTAAAACCCGTCTAAATGATGGGTTTTTTGTAAGTGGATTATTTTTTATTTTTACTCGTGATCAGGGTATAGCGCAAACTTTGTGGGGGGAGATCTCATCTAATTCGAATCTTCTGAACCAGCAAGGCTTCGAGACAGCGCTAAAGCGCCCGAGCATCCAGAGGCTCTCAAAGAACAGCTCGAAAGGCTCAGTCACTTTTGGGGTGATGAACCTTATACAAGGAACTATCTGTTCGTGCTGAGGAGGCATTTATGCCGTCTCAAGCATTGGTGCTGAACCAGCAAGGCTTCGTGACAGCGCTAAAGCGCCCGAGCATCTTGAGGCTCTCAAAGGACAGCTCGAATGGCGCAGTCGTTTTTGGGGTGATGAACCTTAAAAAAGGTACTATCTCTTCGTGCTGAGGGGGCATTTATGCCCTCTCAAGCATTGGCGCTGAACCAGCAAGGCTTCGAGACAGCGCTAACGCCCCCGAGCATCCTGAGGCTCTCGAAGGACAGCCCCAGCGGCTCAGTCGTTTTGGGGTGATGAACCTTGGTTTTGAGAAATTTGACGCAATTGGTTATATTTCAAAAGTCGGAGAATATGTCGTATATCTTAAGACACGTTTAAACAGGCCTCCATTATGAAAAAACTTGAACCAATCAATTATACGCAGAATCAGAGCGCTGAGATATGATCAAAGAATCCTTCGATATTACACCTGAGCTTGCACGTAAACTCATAGACGAACAATTTCCTGAGTTCGCGGATCTGCCAATCATGTCAGTTGAAAAACAAGGACAAGATAACCGGACCTATCGATTGGGAAAGGAGCTGTTAATCCGCATGCCCACGGCCGGATCCTACGCATTAAAAGTGCCCAAAGAACAAGATTTATTACCGAAGATCGCTCCTTATTTAAAAATTGCTATTCCTGTTCCAATAAAAATGGGCGCTCCTTCTCAAGAGTATCCCTACCCATTCTCCATTTATAAATGGCTGGAAGGAACGAGCATCAACCTTCTTGTTTTGGATGATGATTGCCTGGAAAAGCTTGCTTTTGATTTGGCGAAATTTTTAAAAGAACTGCAAAGTATTGATAAGGTTGCCGGACCAGCTCCAGGCCAGCACAATTGGTGGCGTGGTGAACATGTGAGTGTTTACGATAAAGGTGCTCGGAAACAAATCGCAGAGCTATCAACGATCATTGATGGAGATAAGGCGCTGAAGCTGTGGGATATGGCTTGCAAAACAAAATGGGAAAAAGCACCCGTATGGGTTCACGGCGATTTTGCAATCGGAAACATGCTGATTAAAGAAGGGAATTTATCTGCCATTATTGATTTTGGTGGGATGAGTTTAGGTGATCCTGCCTGCGATCTGGTGATTGCATGGACCCTTCTTAAGGGCAGATCGCGTCAAATTTTCATACAGGAGATGGATTTAGATGAAGATACCTGGCTGCGTGCGAAAGCCTGGGCCTTATGGAAGGCGACTTTTGAATTATGCCAACTAACAGATCAAATTAGTCCAGAAGCTATTTTTCAAAAAAATCTAATTGAGACTGGTTTGTATGAGCAATAAGAAGGAACCTGTTTGACACTAAGAAGAAGCTTTTGTATTCTAAGTCTCGCTTGCCCAAGCATGCATCCCTTCCTGGCAAAACTTTTCGTAAGTGGGTAGTCTTAATCGATTTTAAAATTGCAGATATTAGGAGGGAGGTATTTGCAATGGAGATCGAAGATGTTACACAATCCTAAAATTCATTCTATTCAAACATTAAAAAAACAAGCTAAATTATACGCAAAAGAAAAACAGATATCCTTACATCGAGCTCAAAATCTTATTGCCAATCAAATTGGATTTTCACACTGGTCTTTGCTTATCAAAAGTTATGCAACATACACTCTAAAATACGTAAGGGAAATTTTTTCGATGCTAAAACCAGGACATCTCATGTTGGTCTGTGCTGACAAAAACATTGGAAAAATGTCTTTTGCAATGAATTTAATATCGGAAGCAAGTAGAATCAAAATCACATCTACTTATTTTTCGTTTTATGCACAAGTCGAAACTATATTAAACAGAATCAGCCTTATTTTTACAGAGGATAAAATTGAATCTGATGCGCACTTAATTAAAATTAAATATTTTGATTCTAATTATGAAGCTGTTATTAGAGACTTGGAGAATGAAACTGCCGGGAGTTTTATAGTAATTGACTATTTGCAAAAGCTCCCTATAAAAAATTTAAATTCATTTATTTTAAAGCTTAGCAAGATTGCGAAACGACAAGATCTCTGCGTTGTAGCTTTGTCACAAAATTTAACAGAAATGTTAGATTCTCATAAACTCTATCGCCACTTTAATCATGTTTTAATTCTCGAACATTCTCAGGAAAATGAAAAGAGCCGCTGTTGTTCCTTAATTAAATCCACTCATTATCAAATTCAAAAAAATGAACTGGTTTTTAATCAAAGCAGTTATAAATTTGAATCTACCTAATTTGGAAATCTTGACCAAAAGCAGCTGCCTAACCAATCAGGCAGCTATTTTGCCAATCTTGCTGGAATATATAAAATAAATTTATTTTTCTCGCTCTAACAAACTGATAATTAACAAATAAATTGCAATACTATTTCAATTTTTTCATTAAATTTTAAATAAAGCTAACTCCCCACTTCATCTCGAGCATAGCGAGGATCTCCTCTAATCAGTTTTTTTTAAATTATTTAACACCTTTATGTATTGTAGAATCGCCTTCGCTCCATAAAACACATTGTTTTATCTTCTGAATTTTCCATTCATTGTTTGACGATTTACTCAACTCAAAACTATAGATAACGTGAGAATCAAACTTCTTGCCATTACTATCTTGCCTATAAATAATTGCACTTAATCTGCAATATGAACATTTCTCTTCAGACATAATCTCTAAATTTGAAAACAAATGCTGTGTTTTTAAATGACCTAATGCCTCCTTTCTGGAATTAACGTACTCGGTTTTAGAACAGGTATCCGTTTTTTCTCTCAAGTCTTGATAATCACACTCGACATGATCCATCAAGGTGCTCTTTAATCCATCCCAGTCTTTGGTGTCAAAGCTATTTGCAAATTTAAATAATAGATTAGAGATAGCGTTCATGATAGATGCTCCTATTTGTTATTGTACAAGCACAGGTATCTTGCCAGAGAAAAGTTCTTGAATTGAAGCTAAAATGTTCCAACCTTATTTGCGTGCATATTAATTAACCACGCAAGCGCAGTTACACAGAATAAAAAAATATACTAAATAAACTATTTTTGTTTACTATCAAAAACGGCCTCGATGTTATGCCCGTTTGGATCAATGATGAAAGCGGCATAGTAAGTTTCTGTATACTGTGGTCTTAGTCCAGGAACTCCATTACATTTTCCACCAGCCGCCAAGCCCGCTTCATAAAATTTTTGAACTTGATTTTGGTCTCTTGCGCGAAACGCAATATGGCATGAGGTCAACTTAATAAAGTTATTATACTGAGCAATTTCGAAAAGTGCACCATCTCCTATATCGAATGCCCAAAAATTTCCTTCATCTCCAAAGGCTATTTTATAATCAAAGGGTAGGAAGGTTTGCTCATAAAAGCGTTTGCTTTTAGCCAAATCATTTACATAGATTGTCACATGGTCAATCATATTGTTTCCTTAAATCCACGGTTGATTGTCAACTAATAAATCATTTTCAATTCCCCCCGTTTGCTCAGTAAACTTGGGTTCTAAGAGCAATATATGGGCTTCTTGATCTGCAACGGGTTTATGCTCAACACCTTTTGGTACAATGTAAAATTCGCCTTCATTTAAGGTGATCGACCCATCCCGGAGTTCAATTCTTAGGGTGCCTTTTACCACTAAAAATAATTCATCTTCATGGGCATGACTATGCCACATAAATTCCCCTTTAAACTTTGCTAGCTTAACGTATTGCTCATTAAGCTCCCCTACAATACGAGGGGACCAATACTCACTAAAAAGATTAAATTTTTCAGATAAATTAACTTTCTTCATTTGTAACCTCTAATAATGTCCTCTGCCCTATGTTGACATAAATACAACAGTTAATTAAAAAGCCCTAGAAAAAGGGCCTTTAAAATAATTAATGGTAGGTCATGGTAGGAATTAGAATGGAATATCGTCATCCAATTCATCAAAGGCATCTTGAGCAGCTTTCGCTGGTGCGGCTGCGGGCTGTGGTTTACGGGCAGATTGCTGTTGGGTTTGTTGCTGAGGAGCTGCGCCCATTTCGTCGTAATTGGCTGAGCCGCCGCCTTTACTATCGAGCATCTGGATATCGGAGGCAACAATTTCTGTGGTGTAGCGATCTTGACCTTGTTGATCCTGCCATTTACGAGTACGTAAACTACCTTCGACATAAAGCTTAGATCCCTTACGCAGGTATTCACCAGCAATTTCACCAAGTCGATTGAAGCATACGACACGGTGCCATTCGGTACGTTCTTGTTTTTCACCGGTTTGTTTGTCTTTCCAGGATTCACTGGTAGCAACTGATAAGGTGGTTACTGCATTGCCATTTGGCAGATATCTTACATCTGGATCGATACCGACATTGCCTACCAAGATGACTTTATTAATTCCACGAGCCATTGTTTATTCTCCTGCATGCGAAAGTTAGAGGCTGAGATTATAACTAGGGACTGTTGACATTTCTAGATGCTAGCGCCCCAAACCTTCATTACTAACATCTTGATTTGTTATTTTCAAAAAAATATTTGTTAGGAGCGTCCCCATAGTTCCTCAATAAATTGAATGCTATTATCTAATAGCATCAATATTTCAGATTTATATAAGGAAATTTTTAGATGAAAAAATCAAAACTAAAATTTGCAATTTTCAGTTTCTTGCTGTCCTGTTCAGATCTGCTTTTTTCGACAACTTGTCCAGATCCGGGAGATGTTAATTCCAGTAAAATCAATTCACAAACTAGAAATGAGGTACCTTTTTCTGATCTTTTTATTCCATTAAAAGTAGATGGAAATCTACCAAACAATTTTTCAGCCAATAAATTTACTAGCGCTGTTATTAATAAAGACCTCCTCAATTGCAACTACGATATCACTCTCTATACTGGCTCAGGCACTCAGGTAACCAGCGGGAAGTTAACTCTTGTTGCTCAAAGCAGGAGTGGCTGGGATGCGACAAGTAATGTCTGGATTGGTGCATTTTTTAAAACCTGCCTTTATAGCTTGATGAGGTGCTCATTTAGGCCGGCTCCCTGAACTCAAAACGTAGTCTTTGTTGAGCTATAGAGGCATCAAATTAACGTTTTCGTCCGCGGATAACTATTAGGTAGAAATAAAGAACGGTGGGCCCTCAATTTGATTGCGTTAAAATGTACTAAATGATGGCTCAGTAAAAATAGTTTCATTCAGTATAAATGTGAATCGCTTAGGATGTTTTCAGAGCTTCCCGGTATATAGTTTGCTTTATCGACACGCAAATAGATCACCCCTTCCTCCTTAGCAATAACAGCGTCCTTTAAACCCCTGAGTGATTTTAATTCTATAATTAAAGTTTTTTCATCTTTTACAGAAGTCGGGTAGCTTAAAATAAGTGTAGAAAGATAAACCTCGGGTTTCATAAAAAATGCGAGCATGAGCCAGACCAGGCTTATTAATCCGTTACAAATAAATATTCCTGTACTACCTGCTAATTGAAAAATTAAGCCCGCAGCTACACCACCAGCAAAAATACCTAGAAATTGACAACTGGAATAAACACCCATTGCCGTGCCCTTTGCGGTTAGCTGAGCTTGCTTTGAGACTAAGGAGGGAAGTGTGGCTTCGAGGATATTAAAGGCAACAAAATAAAAGAACATCAAAACCCAAAGGCTAAGCCAGTGATGACTCGTTAATGCTAAAACCCATTGACTAATACAGGTTACAAATACCGCCATAAAAAAGACCAACTTCATTTGCCGTTTTTTTTCAGCCATCAGGATAAAGGGGATCATTAGAACAAACGAAAAGAGCATAAGCGGTAAATAGAAATACCATTGCTGGGCTAAATAACCCTCTTTGACCTGTTCTTGTAAGAGCATGGGTATGACAAAAAAAGTAGCGGTTAATATAAAATGTTGAAAAAAAATGCCGGCATTTAGACGCTGTAAGTGTTTATTCTTTAGAACTCCCTTAAATAAGGAAGGGGATGCTTCACTATCCGGATGAAAACGTTCTTTTTGCGGCGTAGGGATTGCTCTTTCCAATAAAAGCAGAGCAAGCAAAGCTAAGAAAGTGGTTAGATAAAAAATACCAGATAACCCATAATAATGAGTCAGTACAGGACTTACA
This sequence comes from Tatlockia sp., assembly GCA_013812775.1. Lineage (GTDB taxonomy): Bacteria > Pseudomonadota > Gammaproteobacteria > Legionellales > Legionellaceae > Tatlockia. The sequence goes on from JACCSX010000169.1 coordinate 21,174, forward strand.
ACCATTGCCAAGCCAAAGGATAGGCCAATCGTCATACCAATCACAGCCATCGCCTTGGTGCGGTGTTCGTCAGGCGTAAGATCGGCGAGTAAAGCAATTAATACAGAGCCAATAGCACCAGTTCCCTGCAGTGTACGTGCGAATATCATCGTATAAATTGAATGACTTAAAGCCCCCATCAGGCTACCGCAAACAAATAGTAATAAACCGATTCGAAGAATGGGCTTCCTGCCAAATCGATCAGACATGATGCCAAAAGGAATCTGCAAAATTCCTTGGCTTAAACCATAACCACCTAATGCTAAACCAATAAGTACAGGCGTTGCTCCTTTAAGATCTGTGGCAAAAAGGGTGAAAACCGGGATTAACATAAATAATCCCAGCATACGGAATGAAAAAATCGCTGCGATCGGAAAGACGCTTTTCAACCAGGAATGCTTCATTAACTCTAAGGTACCTCATGATGTGATGTGCAAATGGTACAAAGAAAGGTCTTTCGAAAATCAGGAATTTTCGGCTCAAGCTAAGGAAAAGTCAACTGTTCCTTATTATTGACAGAAAAAACAATTCGCTGTAGTTTGATGCCTTTTTAAGCTCGTTCAGTGCCACTGCCTTGTTGGGTCAATGCCCCAGCCACATGCAGCAATACCAGTATTCCTTAGGAGGATTTCCAATGACTTTGCAATTTGCCAATAAAGTAGCCTTAATAACTGGCGGCGCCCGCGGTATTGGCAAGGCAACGGCGCTTAAATTAGCGCAGGCTGGAGCTGATGTTGCGATTGTCTATTACAACAGTTCTGATGAGGCACAATCTCTGGTAGAGGAAATAAAAGCACTAGGCAAAAAAGCTGTAGCTATACAGGCTAATGTTGCGGATCATCAATCGGTTAAAGACATGTATACAATTTTTCGCGAGCATTTTACTCGCCTTGATTTTCTCATTTCCAACGCTGCAAGTGGTGTGTTAAAACCTGCATTAAAGATGTCTACCAAGCATTGGCGTTGGTGTCTTGAGACTAATGCATTAGCCTTAAATCATTTAGTATCAACCGGTCTGGAATTAATGTCTAAAGGGGGGCGGGTGGTTGCCTTATCTAGCCTGGGTGCGCATAGAGCAATTCCTAATTATGGTTTTATCGGCGCTTCGAAAGCCGCTCTTGAAGCCCTGGTACGCTCCTTAAGCCTGGAGCTAGCAGAATACGGAATAACGGCGAACACTGTATCAGCTGGCGTAGTCGATACGGATGCCTTAAAACACTTCCCAAATCGCGAGCAACTCCTCGATGAGTTTCAAGCCCATTCGCTTGCAGGCCGTCCTTTACTGCCACAAGATGTAGCAGACACTATTTATTTATTATGCCTGCCTGAAGCGCAAATGATTAATGGTCATACTCTCTTTGTCGATGCGGGTTACAGTCGCATAGGCTAGGGATCTTCGCCAATCTGCTGGATTTCTTCTTCACTGAATATGGCTGAGGGAAATTGGTAATATTTGAATTCAAGCAGATTATTAGAGGGATCTTTAAGAAAAAAAGACTGATGCTCGATTTTTGTATTTGGAAAACGTGTTTTTAAAGGGATTTCAAAGTGAGTTTGTTTACTTTTTAAGAGCTGTATAAATTGATCAAATTCCAATTTGTTAAGAAAAATCAAGCCAAAATGACTGGGATAGATGCTTTGCTGCGAGGCAGGAAGCTTATCAATTTTATGTGCCACAATTTGATGTGGACCAAATTGAAAAATCAAAGCATGTTCTGATTCGCGACCTGGTTTGCAACCTAATTTGTCAACATAAAAGGCTTTGGCTAATTCAAAATCATGTATTGGAAACGCCAGATGAAAAAGAACATTCATAATTTATTATTATAAAGTAGAAAAATAGAATTATAGCTAACTCTCAGTTGCTCTGCAAAACGGGGTATTGTTGATCAGCTCACTCTTCTTGGGTCTAATAATGAACTTTTATTGCTTCTTTTTAACAATAAGGTTTTAAATATATCTTTTTTTGGATTGTCGACTAATGTCTGATTCGTTAGCGTAGCTGCCCCTCAAAACTTTGTGATATAATCCGGAGTTTTGTGAACTATGTGAGCTTTGAGGAAAAAACATGAATGTAGATAGCGTTTACCCTAAGGTAAGGGAAATTATCGCTGATGTCCTGGTTATTGACGAAGAAGATGTGTCATTAAATAGCCGCCTGATTAGTGATTTAGGTGCTGAATCCATCGATTTTCTTGATTTGGTTTTTCAGCTTGAGAAAGAATTCTCTATCAAAATTCCTCGTGGTCAATTAGAAAAAAATGCGCGTGGGGATTTAGCGGAAGATGAGTTTGAGAAAGGCGGATATTTAACCCTAAAAGGAATGCAAGCACTTAAAGATTATTTGAATGAAGTGCCAGCTGACTATTTTAAAGCAAATATGAAGGTCAATGAAATCCCTCTGTTATTTACAGTTGAAACCTTTTGTAAACTAATCGTTAATGCGCGCAATGAACAAAAGACTTGTGAAACCGTGGCCTGATGCGCTTTTTATTTGTCGATAGAATCTTGCAATTATCTCCTGGAAAATTAGCTCGAGGGATAAAGCATATAACAAGCGATGATGTCTATCTTTGTTCCGATGAGGCAGGTAGGTTTTGCTTTGTTCCTTCTTTGATTGGCGAAACGCTGGGACAATTGGCGGCCTGGTCTGTGATGGCGGCTAATGATTTCAGCCTAAGACCTGTCGCCGGTGTGGTTGCCAGTGCATGCTTACACCGACCAGCCTATCTCGGCGAGACTTTGTTGCTTGAATCAGTCATCGAATCATTAGACGATAGAGTCGTACAATACAACAGCATAGCCAGCGTCGGAACAGAGCGGGTCTTCACTATTGAAGGCGCTTTAGGACCTTTGTTGCCAATGAATGATTTTATCGATAGCGATATTGTTCGTCGTCAATTTAAAGAAATTAATCGCCCTGGCGACTGGCCGCAGTCAATGAGTATTAAGCCTGATTCAGACCCAGATGCAGGCCTTCTTCCAACTACCTCGTCAATGTTCTTTGATCGAATAATTGAATCCGAACCTGGCGTTAGTTTAATGGCCGAAAAGCGAATTTCGCGGGCTGCTCCTTATTTTCCTGACCATTTTCCTAATAAGCCAGTATTGCCCTTAACCGTCTTGCTTGAATCGAAGCGGAATTTGGCAGCTGAGTTTCTGGCTCGGGCATCCTTTAGTCAAGACTACAAAGTCAGCGAATTTCGCAAAATTAAAATGAGTGAATTTGTCTATCCCGGTGATGTAGTGACTTGCCAGATCAAAGTGAAGCAACAGGATGCACACCAATTAATTCTAAATTATCGCTCTGAGGTGAATGGCAAGCGAGTCTGCGTCCTGGAAATAGTAATGATTGCAAAAGGTGACTGATATGAAAAATAGACGGGTTGCGATTACAGGCTTAGGCGTTGTATCCCCTTTAGGTAATGATGTGCAGTCTACCTGGCGCAATCTGCTGGCGGGTTTTTCTGGAATAGCTGAAATAAAGCATTTTGATGCCAGCGCCTTTCCTGCTCATATCGCAGCTGAGGTGAAACAATTCAAACCCACTCCCGCTGCTATTAAAGGAAAACACAACCGTTTTTCAATGGATTTTACCCAATATGCGCTCGAAGCTGCTCATCAGGCCTTTGAAGATGCAGGCATAAGGCCTACAAAGCAAAATGCCAGACGTTGGGGAATTGTTGTCGGTAGCGGCATGATGACTGCAGAATTTTCCTATTTGCAGCGTTTTCAGCAGCTTTGTACAGTGGATGGCAAACCGGATTGGCAACTTTTACAAGAAAATAGCCACAAATATTTTAAGCTGGCCGATTTTGGCAAAACAACATCCAATTCAGGATTGTCGCTCTTAATTCAGCAATCAGGCATTGAAGGGTATGCCAGTTCGGTGCATACCGCCTGCGCTTCCGGTGGTCAGGCTTTGGGTTTGGCTCTGCAAGTCATAAGACGTGGTGAAGCAGATTTTATGCTGGCCGGTGGTTTTGATTCAATGATTAATCCGCTAGGCTTATCTAGCTTTTGTCTCTTAGGCGCATTATCAACCTACAATGATACGCCAACGACTGCCTCCCGGCCCTTTGACGGCACGCGTAATGGTTTTGTTCTAGGCGAAGGTTCTGCTTTCCTAATCCTTGAAGAATGGTCCAAGGCCAAAGCACGCGGCGCTAAAATTTATGCAGAATTAGCCGGCGAAGGGAATTCCTTGAGTTCTTATCGCATTACCGATTCACATCCAAATGGCGATGGTGCTCTTCAGGCAATAAATCGTGCTTTACAAGAAGCAGGTGTTAAAGCAGCTGATGTTGATTATATCAATGCACATGGTACGTCCACTAAAATGAATGATTTGAGCGAAACCAACGCCATTAAAGCGGTATTTAGAGATCGAGCCAGACAAATTCCTGTTAGTTCGACTAAAAGCCAGACAGGTCACCTGATTGCAGCGGCGGGTGCGCTTGAAGCTGTATTATCAGTAATGTCAATTCAACATGGTCAAATTCCTAAAACAGCTAACCTGACTACTCCCGATCCTGAATGTGATCTGGACTACGTGATTGATGGTCCCCGTGAAAAATCCTTAGGCGTGGTTTTATCAAACTCCTTTGGTTTTGGCGGATCAAATAGTTGTTTGCTGTTTAAGCATCCTGATTTTGAAGGAGCCTGTAAATGACCAAGACCAATCGCGTTTTTATAACTGGATTAGGTGCATTAACTGCCAGCGGTGAGACTGCCGCTCAAACCTGGGATTCGGTTTTGGCAGGCCAAACTGGGATTGCAGAGATTGCGCAATGGGATCTTTCATCATGGTCGCATCGCTTAGGCGGTGAGCTTAAAAATTTCCAACCGGCAAAAATGCTGCCAGATCGAAAATTAATGAAGGTTATTTCTCGCCAGGATGTGATGGGAATCAATGCCGCAATGCAGGCTGTGAATCATAGCCAGCTTATCAATTATCGAGAAACTCTGGAAAATGATGCTGCCTTTAATGAGCAAACGGCTGTTTACGTTGGGTCTCCTGGAAACAAATATTTTCAACAAGAAGATTTTTTGCCCTTGTTGGCAAAAACTGGTGCTGATATGCAAAAATTTGCAGATAATTTATTTGCTGAAGTACATCCCATGTGGTTATTGCGTATTTTACCGAACAATGTTCTAGCTTATACCGGCATCAATTACGGCTTTAAAGGCCCCAATCATAACATCACTAATCATGCCGCTAGCGGCAGCCAAGCCTTAATAGAAGCCTTTCATGCGATTAGGCAGGGCCAGGCAGAACGAGCTATCGTTGTAGCTTATGATGTGATGGAGCCACAGGGACTTTTTTATTATGAAAAATTAGGCGTACTAAGCGCCCGCCATCTTAGGCCTTTTGATAAAGAGCATGATGGTACGATTCTGGCTGACGGTGCAGCGGCGATAGTTCTTGAAAGTGAAGCCAGCGCCCGTGCCCGGTCTGCTGTTTGCTATGGCGAAATAAGCGCTGGTATGTCAGCCACTGAGGCGTCTGGTCTGTTTTCAATAGAGCCTGAGGGAGAGCATTTGGCGGATGTAATGGCAAGAACATTAGAAGGGCAACAAATTCTGCCTAAAGACATAGGTATGGTAGTTGCCCACGGTAACGGCAATACTAAATCAGATAATAGCGAAGCAGCGGCTATCCAACATGTGTTTGGTGACTACGAAGTGCCGGTTACCGCTTTTAAATGGTCAATGGGGCATACAATTTGCGCATCAGGAATAATAGATGCCGTTTTGGCAACCTTGGCTTTGTGTGACAACTGCATCCCTGGTATTGCCAATTTTAAAACCCATGCACATGGTTCTGAAGGATTAAATATTAGTGCCGAGCATCGTAATTTTAAGGGTAACAAATCGCTAATGATGATTAATCGTGGTTTCGGCAGTATTAATGCCTGTTTAGTGCTTAAAGCCTGTGAATGAATTAAAAACCAAAATAAACCAACTGGCTCCATCGTTGGCAGGACGATTTTTATACCGTTTTCTTCCTTATCGCCGAAGTATTATTAAAGCAAATATCAACCAGGTTTTTGGTGAACAATTGAATGAGGCGGAGAAAATACGTCTGGCAAAGGCATTTTATTCTCATTTAGCCACTTCAATTAAAGAAGCTATCCAATTACGATTCTTAAGCGAAAAAAAATTACGCGCGCGAGTAGAAATACGTGGCGTGAATTATATGTTGGACGCAGTTGCCAATAATAAAGGAGTATTAGTACTTACCGGTCATTTTGGTAATTGGGAATTTGCACCCATTGGTGGTATTTTAAATTTCAAACAATTCCAAGGCCAATTTCATTTCATCCGCCGTACTATTGGTTCTAAAACGATTGAAAAAATATTATTCCGACGCTATTACCAAGCCGGCCTAAATATCATTCCTAAAAAAAATTCCCTGGCTCAGGTTTGTGATGCTTTGGAACAAAATCACGCGGTAATTTTTGTTTTGGATCAACATGCATCGCTGGCTAACAGAGATGGTATCGCGGTAGAATTTTTTGGCAAAAAAGCCGGAACTTATCGCTCTTTAGCGAGTTTTTCTCGTAATACCGGCGTCCCAGTAGTACCAGCAGCGGGTTATCGCCTGCCGAACGGACAACATGTTCTTGAGTTTTATGAGCCTATTCAATGGCAAGAATATGAAACCGTGCAAGAATCAATTTATCGTAATACTCTTAGCTATAATCAGGCTTTGGAACGTATAATTTTAGCCCATCCTGAGCAGTGGCTATGGCTGCACAAACGTTGGAAATTAAAAGTCTAAGATCTCTTCAACCCGTTACCAATCCTAAGCAGATTAAATATTCCCAGGCAATGGTGACAAATTGTTTACTTTAATTTTTAAGGTTTATTAATTGAAACAGACTTTCCTTACTTCAATTCACAGTATTCGCATATAATTGTTTGCTGCTCATTATCTTGGTGTTGGATTTTAAATGTTCTACGCCAAAAATTAACGCCTGGTTTAAGGTCATCAAAACAGGGTATATCGGTTAACATGCCACCGTTATCAACAGTCGGGTGAATGGATAAAGTAACAGGAAATTTAAAATTATGATCATATTTTATAATAGGTAATTTAACCTCACTATAAGGAATTTCATTAGCAGAAGACTCAAAAAATCTAATTTGATGGTAGCTTTCTGTTTTCTCGTTCATCACATCCTCATCATTGGTTTAATTGCTAAGTAATGAATAATCGAAAATATCGATCATTAATGCATTATCAAGGCCACATACTCTTCTTTGTCTCAAACTTTGTATTTTTATCATAATTGGCATCTTCTGTAACACCTGTGAGAAAGATATCTATATGCCAAGATTATGATTATTTGAAGTTAAATGATTTTTAACTGTATGCGAATCACGTAATGAGCGCCATACTTTTGATCCTGTCGTCTCTGTTAGCGGATCCATCCAGTTACGAGTTATGGCAAGTCCATTCTCAACCGCTGGCCAGTCACGTTGACTTAAACTGGTAATGACTGTTTGTGCCTTTTCCATTCCAGAAAAATCATCTTCGATTAACTTCGCTAGGTATTCATATAGACTATACTTTTCTTCCGCAAGAAAAAAATAATTTCGCAGTCGTCGTATGCCGCATGTTTTATTTAAAATAATATTAAGACTATCATCTTTGATTAATTCGTGTAGCTGGTTCTTTAATTGATTTTTCTGAATGCATATTTCCATCTCAGTATTATCGGTATTTAATGAATTTGATTGAATTTCAAGTTTTGATTTTTTCCTCTCTGCTCCATTACTCTTCTGAATAATTTCACACTCTTCTTTGTTTTCGTTTACTTTTTCAGAAAGCAATGAGATGCCAAATAAAGTTTTCGGTTCGATAGCCTGTGCACCGTGCAAAAGTAATAATTCAGCTATCTCAGCTTGGTTATATTCCCTGGCAAGCTGTAAAGGGGCGGGAGCATTTTTACCTGCCCAGTCAGGATCAACTTTGCATTCCACCAAAAGTCTTTCTACTAATTTTATTTCGCCTCGCGCAACAGCAAAATGTAATACACACCACCCTTCATATTCATAACAGTTTGCATAGCAATAATACAATGGCGCCTTTTTATCCAGTAAACTGTTTACCAGTTCCACTTGGCTATTTCTTTCCGCTAAAAGTACAACATATCCATAAATATCTGCACATTCTTGCTTCTCAACATGATCTGGATTATTTCTCACAAACGCAAGAACAGCCTCCCATTTACCAGTATTAGCAGCATTGCTAAAAGCTCGATAATTAGGCAGCACTCCTTGTTTAAGAAGTATTTCAACGCCTGCGGAATCATTTGTTTCCAAAGCTTCCTGCAGCAGGACATATTCCATAGCTTCCCGTAACAAGGCTTTTTCTTTTTCTATTAAAGCCTTTTTATCGGGATTAAAGAGTTCTTCATAAGATAGTTTTTTCGGAGGAAAATTTTTCTCTCTATCGAGACGTTTTTTCCTCTCTATATAATCATCGATATCCCTTTGCATCTTATTTTTCAACTCATAAAACTCTTTTAAGTTGTGAGCTGATTCTGGCGAGTTGGAAGCATCATCAGCAGAAGAAATTTTATTCCCTTCAGTGATAATCTTTAAAAGTCTTAATACATCTGATTGAGTATTGGAATGAATGAGTAAACCTGTCTTTTCAAAATTTCCTGTTCCCGTAGTCCAGCGTCCAGCCTCATTTTTCGTATTTATGATAAACTCCTATCAAATAAGTTGATAATTAATAATGTAAGTTAATTTGACACATTGATTTATTTTGAACGATAACAGTTCTGGTGTCAAATTGGTTTATGAATGGGTAGTCTATTTTGATTAGCAGAAGCGAAGGTGCACTTAGAGAAGTTAGAGGCATGGATATTGCGTCATTTGAGATGTATTCAATGGCGTCAATGGAAAAAGCCAAAGAATCGCTTTAATAAACTATTCACCATGGTTTAGCTCGGCAACGAGTGCCATGAACTTAGCCTTAAATCTTACCTACTTTAAGATTCTCGGACGCTTAGGACTTCTCAATTTGTATAGAATATTCAAAACTGAAATCAAGTTTTTATTAAACGCCGTATACGGGACCTTACGTACGGTGGTGTGGAAGCCGATGTGGGAAACTGAATTCGGCTATCCGATATTAATTAAAATTATTTTAAATAACTTCCAACCCAGAGCAGCTTGGAAAATGAAAAGGATAGGAGAGCATCTAGCCCGAACAAAGCGGGCTAATACCTGGATTATTAACTGCTAGATTGAGCAATTGTCGCTTTAAATAAATTAAGCAGAGCAGTTTTATCAATAACACCCACGGCAGTTAGTTGATTAAGGGCTTTTCCCTTGGAATCAAAAAAGATCATTGTCGGTGT
>JACCSX010000189.1 GCA_013812775.1 Tatlockia sp.
CTGTAGGAGCACCGAAGGATCTTTCCAGAACAACATTACGTCCACTTGGACCCATTGTTGCTTTAACTGCGTCAGCCAATGCATTCACACCAGCGAGCATTTGTTGGCGAGCATCGTCACCAAAACGTAATTCTTTAGCCATTTATAAACTCCTTTAATCTTTAAATTACTTCTCAATAACACCCATGATGTCGTCTTCGCGCATCACAACCAATTCTTGACCGCCTATTTTGACTTCAGTACCGGAGTACTTGCCAAAAAGGACTACGTCACCAATTTTAACCGCTAAGGCTCGTAGATCACCGTTATCAAGTACTTTACCAGCGCCGATAGCAATAACTTCTCCACGCATTGGTTTTTCAGTAGCGCTATCTGGAATCACAATACCACCTGCAGTGGTACGTTCTTCTTCCAAACGACGAACAACAACACGGTCGTGTAAAGGACGAATTTTCATACTTGTTCTCTCCTGGTTTAGTTAATCACCTATAATATTCAGAAAAAGCTCTGACTCTTTTTTAAGCTCTGCGAAACGAGGAGTTTTTGATCCTACAACTTGCAGTGCTGATGACATTCCCATATGGGGACAACAAAAATACTTTCAAGGGTATTTTAAAAAAAATTTTGGTTTTTTTTCGTCTGCAACTACAATGGTCTATAATTTTACGATTGTTGAGCATTATGAAAAAATGGGTTTTACTTGCAGTATTATGGAGCGTATCCCTCTTAAGCTATGCTGCGCCTCTCCCGGCATCGGAAGTCTTTCAAATTGAAACACAACTAGTAGATCCCAATACCTTTGCTATCAACTGGCAGATTAAGCCAGGATATTTTCTCTACTCTGATCGTATAAAATTAACCCAACCAACTAATTCCAACTCTCATTTAGGTCCTATTCGTTTTCCAAAGCCACTCCAGAAAGTTGATAAGCAAGGGCGAGCCTTTAGTGTTTATCGCAATAAATTAACCCTGCCAGTTGCTATTCTTGGGGAGCAACCTGGTGAATCCTTGGTTAGTCTCTCTTTTCAGGGATGTTCAGATGAGGGGTTTTGTTACCCGCCAGAAACAAGGCAAATTCAATTAGCCATTGATAAAAATTTAGCGCTCATTAATGTGAGCCTCGAAGCGTCCGAACCAGCCGCTTCAACAGCGGCACCTGAAGTAGTCAAGGGTGGAGTTGAAGATATCTTTCTCAACCACCACTGGACCTTTGTCATTATGAGCTTCTGGGTCTTTGGTTTACTACTTTCTTTTACCCCTTGTATTTTACCTATGATCCCCGTTCTTTCAGGAATTATAGTAGGGCATGGGGATAAGCTCTCAACCCGCAAAGCCTTTTTACTTTCCCTAAGTTATGTTTTATCTATGTCTGTGACCTATGCAATTGTCGGTGCTGTTGTCGCCAAATTGGGGTCTAATTTGCAGGTTCTAATGCAAACTCCTTGGTCCATTGGCCTTTTCAGTCTTATCTTTATCCTACTTGCTCTTTCCATGTTTGGCTTCTATGAACTACGCTTACCCGTTTCCTGGCAGGCAAAATTGGCTAAGGCAAATCGAAGCCAGGAAAGCGGACATTATCTTAGCGCTGCTATCATGGGTTGTTTATCAACCTTAATCTTATCCCCTTGCGTGACTGCTCCTCTTATCGGTGCACTGGGATATATTGCTCATAGCGGTAATATTGCCTTGGGAAGTTCGGCCTTATTCTTTTTAGGGCTAGGCATAGGAACTCCGCTGCTCTTGATTGGTAGTTCAGCTGGAAAATGGTTACCCAAAACTGGCAAATGGATGAATGCAGTGAAAGCCTTTTTTGGGGTATTGCTGCTTGCTGTTGCTTTATTTCTCTTGGAGCGACTCCTGCCCAAAGCTTTGGTGATGGGACTTTGGGCAAGCTTATTTGTTTTCTCAGGTATTTATTGTGGTGCCTTAACACCTGCAAAAACCACGCAGGGAAAATTCGGTCAAGGGTTAGGAATTATGCTGCTACTTTATGGACTGCTAATTCTGATAGGTGCAGGTATGGGAAACACAGATCCCTTACAACCTCTGGCTCGATTAGGAAAAATGGAGAGGAAAAATAGCAGCACCAAAATAGTCACCTCTGTTAATGAATTGCAGCAAGCGATTGCGAATGCTAAAGGCAAACCTATTATGCTAGATTTCTATGCTGATTGGTGTCATTCATGCCAGGTTATGGAAGCAACTCTATTCAAGGATCCGCATGTGATCACAGCCCTTAAAGATTTTGTGGTATTGAAAGTGGATATCACCGCTAATCAAGAAAAAGAAAAAGCACTTTTAAACAAGTTTAAGGTGATTGCTCCACCTACGTTCTTATTTTTAAATAAACAGGGTCGCGAACAAGCTGATTTACGGATAGTTGGTGATACCTCAAAAAATGCGTTCTTAGAGCAACTAACTCAGGCTAAAGCAGATAGGGATTAGACAAGTCCGCCTCATGTCGTTATAATTCGCTCACTTTTTTGCCTGACATTTCCACATCGAATGCGGAATGTTGGTTTTATAGATTGAAAATAATATGAATCATAAAGTAGGCTTTGTCAGTTTAGGATGTCCGAAGGCCCTGGTTGATTCAGAGCGAATCATTACTCAGCTGCGCGCGCAGGGTTATGATCTGGTATCGAGCTACCAGGATGCTGGCGTAGTGATTGTTAATACCTGTGGCTTCATTGATGCAGCTGTTACAGAATCCCTGGATACTATTAAAGAAGCCATGGCTGAAAATGGTCGGGTGATTGTAACCGGTTGTCTGGGAGCCAAAGCAGAGATAATCCGAGAAGCCTGCCCCGATGTGTTGCACATCAGTGGCGCCCATGCTTATGAAGAAGTTGTACGTGCGGTACACAGACATTTACCCCCCCCTGCTGATCCCTTCACTCAACTTGTGCCGCCACAAGGGATAAAACTAACTCCCAGGCATTATGCCTATTTAAAAATTTCTGAGGGTTGTAACCAGAAATGCACCTTTTGCATTATTCCCACCATGCGTGGCAAACTGCAAAGCTACCCGCTGACTCAAGTGCTAAGTGAAGCAAAGCGTTTGCAAGAAGCTGGTGTTGAAGAATTATTAGTGATTTCTCAGGATACCTCTGCTTATGGTGTAGATACGCGGTATCAACCCGTTGAATGGCAAGGTAAAACCATCAAAACTCAATTTTATGATTTGTGTGAGCAACTGGGCGAACTGGGTATCTGGGTACGTTTACACTATGTTTACCCCTATCCGCATGTGGACGCTATTATTCCATTGATGCGTGACGGTCTTATTTTGCCCTATCTGGATATTCCCTTACAGCATGCCAGTTCGCGGGTTTTAAAAGCAATGAAACGCCCTGCCTCAAGTGAAAACACGCTTGCCCGTATTAATCAATGGCGTCAAATCTGCCCGGATATCACCATACGCTCTACTTTTATCGTAGGCTTTCCTGGAGAAACTGAAGATGAATTTGAGGAGCTACTTGTATTTTTACAAGAAGCTCGCTTGGATCGAGTGGGCTGTTTTCAATACTCACCAGTCAAAGGTGCCAAGGCCAATGAATTAGCCAATCCCCTGCCTGATGAGGTTAAAGAAGAACGCTATCACCGATTTATGCAGACACAGGCGGTAATCAGTCGCGAAAGATTAGCAAGCAAGATTGGCTCAAGACAGATGGTGTTAATTGACGAAATCAATGATGAACAAATTGTTGCACGATCCAAAAGTGACGCTCCGGAAATTGATGGCCTCGTTTTTTTACCGCCTAATGAAAAGATCAAAATTGGTGAGCGAGTTGAAGTCACTATTACGGAAAGTGATGACTACGATCTTTATGCAGAATTCATACTATAGTTGATTTTAGCGACCATCAAATCAAGGAACGATCATGCTCAGAGCGACCCCCAAAAAAATAATGTTTACCTTCTTTGCTTTGCTGCCAATACTCTGCCAGGCAGACTTAGCAAATTGGGAAATTGTACCGAAAGAATCCAACATCTCTTTCACAGCCACCCAAAATAATGCACCAGTTACTGGTCAATTCAAGACTTTTAGTGGCGAAATAAAAGGTGACCCGACCAAGCTTGATACCTGTAGTGTTAAAATTATTGTCGATATAAATTCTGTATTTGATGCATATAATCAACTATCAGATACGCTTAAAACCACCGAATGGTTTAACGCCAAGCAATATCCTCAAGCAATCTTTCAATCCAGTCAATTTGTGAAAACCGGGGATAGGACCTATGAAGCCAAAGGCAATTTAACCATCCGCGATAAAACGGTACCTATTACTTTAAAGTTTAGCGAAGAGGAAAATACAGGTAGCAAAGGGCGCGTTAAAGGCAGCACCTTAGTTAAACGCAGCGCCTTTGGTGTTGGGCAAGGCGAGTGGGCTGATACAAAGACTGTAAAAGATGAAGTGCAGGTTGATTTTAGGCTAACAGCTCTAAAAAAATAACAACACTCTTTTTAAATTTTATGACAGATTTTCTTTTGGTAAAGATTCTATCCCAGTGGAGTTAACATGTCGTACCGATTAAGAAATCTTGGCTACAAAAGTGTAGAGGAAATCACTCAAGAATTGTTAAGTCTCCCTGCTACAGAGACTGCTCTTGATTTGAGTAACAATAATCTTGGCCTTAAAACAGCAGCTGAATTAACCCTGATCTTTGCTGCCATCCCTGCTTGGATAACCAGCCTTAATCTAAATAATAATGCACTAGGTAAAAAACTCGGTGTCGAATTAGCCCAAGCATTTTCTTCTCTTGGATTGTCGGTGAGTTTCTTGTATTTAAATAATAATGAGCTTGATGATGAAAAAATATTTGAAATCATTAAAGCGTTCACCTCTAGAAGACCAGTTATCATGTTAGGTCATTTCACCGCTTTCTATAATCCCGTATTTTTTGATCACCAGCCAGTGCTCCAACCTGCTACTCAGCTCCTTAATACATCCACTTTTGGTTTAAGATAATTCCAGGATCGTCAGCAATTTGTTTATTTAGCTGTCAAATGGGACTCTTAGTACAAACATTGACTAATAGAAATCATCATGTTTAAATCGACGCCATAATACTATTTGTTCTCAATCTCATGGCGGGAACAATTATTTCTTAACTTTGGAGTAGCTATGTTTCAAAAGTGCGATAAAAACCCCTATATTCAAAGACTTAGATCTTTTTTTTATAACTCTTTGGCTGACCTCGCTATTTCGGACAAAAAGATTACCCCTGGCAATATTGAAAAAACGTTCAAACTGCAAATTGTGGAAATAATTATTAATTGCCTGGAGTATTCAAAAACACTTGAGCCTGAATATATCCAAATCACCGAGGGTTTAATTATAAATGCTAACAATTGTCCGCTGATCTATATGGATTTTTTTATAGGTTTAAAAGAAATGACTATGCAAAACAAATTCATGCTAATGGATGGAGAATTCAACCTCAGAGACTCTTACCTTTTTACTGATATTGAAAATTTAGCAATGAATTTAATGAACTCTCAAACCTTCAAGGAAATTTTGCCCCAATTAACCAGTTTTATATTGGAAGCAAAGGGTGTAACACTTGTCCAAAAACAATTAGATGAAACTGACATTTCAAACAAGTTAATACGAGAAACTTTTTACAATGAAATGGTTACTCAAACAGTAAATGCAATTTCTGTTAACTTCATTAGCCGTGAAGACTTAGAAAACGAAGAGCCTTTTATCTACTTTGCTTTATCTGGCCTTACAATTTTTGAAGCGATTTATTACTCCAGAAATTGTTCGGGAATTGAACTGCTAGGGGGTAAAGTGGTAAATCGGGATAATTGCCCTGAGTCAGAGGACCATATTCCCTTGCTGGTTAAGGCAATTCTAAATGGGAAAGAGCAGTTACGGGAATGTTATGGCCCAAACATGGACATTCCAGATAATGATATAACAGCAATAACGTTACTTTGTATCTCTAAGGACATAGAACGACCGCATGAAATTGAAATTACGCCAGAAGCAGCAAAATGCGCATCGATTATAAACTCGATGTCTAGCCAGATTAGTCAAAGTCAACTATTCAAAATGATAATACCTGAAGTTATAGAATTCTGTTTGGCATGCTCAGAACCAGCTGTTAAGCTTTATTAATTTGAGCTAGAGGTCAAACTTTAGAAAAATTAAGTGCCCGACTCACTGCGATAACATCCAAAAGTTGCGAGCTATAATCATCTTGCGCTAAATTCGGTTGCAATAAAAATTGCTGTAACAACTGATGATAGTGCTTATAAGCTTCTTTGAGTTTGATAAATTGTTCCTGCTGTAAAAGGCCCTCTTCATGCAAAATATTCAATAAACCCAGCGTATTGGTATACCGGCAAAAATTCTGTCTTGGATGGGCCAATACCAAAAATTGCACTAAAAACTCCAAATCCAGTAGACCACCAGCACCATATTTAATTTGTAAGGGATCTTTATAGCGATCAATTTTCTCCCGCATTGTCAGCACCTCATTAAGAAGGGTTTTATTATCGCGTGTCAAAAATAAAACATCCATTTTCAACTTTTTAAATGCTTTTCGCACCCTAGTATTCGCTGTAATAATTCTTGCCCGCAATAAAGCCTGATGTTCCCAAGTCCAGGCATGGGTTTTTTGATAATCAACAAAGGCATCAATAGGGCTGACTAACAAGCCAGCTGCACCTGAAGGACGCAATCGCGTATCTACTGAATATAAAACACCAGCCTGGGAGCGAGTGGTTAACATATGCATGATTTTCTGTGACAAACGAGTTACAAGATTTTCTTCTCCCGCCAAAGCTGCATGTACAAAAACGAGATCCAAATCGGAATTAAAATTCATTTCTTTGCTACCTAGTTTCCCATAAGCAATAATTGCAAAACCTGACTTTATCTGCATAATTTGGGGATAGCGAAGCGATAATTGCCGACAGGCAATTGCCAACACTTCCACTACAATGACTTGTGCCAGATCTGCTAAAAATCGAGCTATGCGTAGCGCATTATAGTGTCCATAGATCTGAGCTCTAGCTGCAGCCAGCCAATTGGTCAATTTAAATCGACGCAAGAGATCCTCTTGTAATTCCTCCTCGGCACAATGAGCTAACTGGGCTTTTAATTTTTGTTGAAGTTGGTTACGGGAGGGCAGGAGCCAGATTTTCTCTTGATCAAGCAGAATCTCTAACAAAAAAGGCTGCCTTAGCACTAAGGAAGTGATAAAAGGACTGTGTGCAAACAAATATAACAATTCTTTTATGACCTGGGGATTTTCAGTGAGTAGGGCTAAATAGGCGCTGCGCCCGACAATATTTTCAAGCAGATGCAAAACCTGTAATAACACGGTATCCGTTTGGGAAACTTTGGTTAATTCATTAAGCAAAAGTGGCATAAAGCGATCAAGACGCAGACGAGCAGCCTGCGTCAAATGCCGGCAACGAGGTCCATGTCTAAAAGCGTGAAGCATCTGATAGCAGTGTTGCGCTTCTTGAAAACCAAGGCTTAGCAATAAATTAACTGCCATAGTCGGTTCTATATGCCCCTGCCATAAATTGGACAATTGATTGGCAATCAAGCGATTTTCTTCATCCTCTGAAGCCTCCGCTTGGCCTAAAACTGAACGAAATATCGCGGCAATATTGCGCTGATGTTTTTGCAGTTTTGCCAAAAATTGGCTCCAGTTCTTATAGCCTAGAGCCAACACAATTTGTGCTCGCTTTAATTCATCCTTAGGCAAAGAATGTGTTTGCTGATCATTTAAACCTTGGAGGGCATTTTCCAATTTTCTTAAAAAAAGATAGGCTTGCTTCAAAGCAACAGTTCTTGTCAATAAACCCTCCAATTTTAACATGGCAAGTGCTCTCATCGCATTTGGCTGTCTAAGTTGAGTGAGACGACCGCCTCGAATCAACTGAATATTCTGAATAATAAATTCAACCTCGCGAATTCCTCCATAACCGCGCTTAATGTCATCTAGCATAGGATTTAATTGAACTTCGCGCTCAATCATCGTTTTCATAGATCGCAAAGAGTCAATTACCGAGAAATCAACATAACGTTTATAGACGAAAGGGTGAATCAAGGTATGAAACCATTGATTTGGCTTCCCACCAATGACGCGCGCCTTAACCATCGCATAGCGCTCCCAATCCCGCCCCTGCTCTTGATAATAAGTCTCCATCGCTGCCAAAGAAGAAACCAAAGCACCACTATCGCCATTGGGACGCAAGCGTAAATCAACACGAAAGACAAAACCCTCGGCTGTCACATTTTGTAA
>JACCSX010000218.1 GCA_013812775.1 Tatlockia sp.
AAATGATCCACTGTTGACTAAAGTTGGAAGAAGGCCCCAAAGCTGGAAACCGATATGTTAGGAGAAGAAACAGTGGTAGAAGTAAGAATATTACATCGTCAAGGAAAGAGTATTCGAGGGATATCCAGGCATCTTGGAATATCCCGCAATACCGTTCGGCATTACCTGAGCAATAAGGAAAAACCGACTTATAAAAAAAGAACGAACAAGGTATCAAAGATTGAGCCCTATAAGTCATACATCAAAGAACGTTTGGCCCATGCGGCACCTGATTGGATCCCAGCATCAGTATTGGAACGAGAAATTAGAGTTCAAGGTTATCAAGGAAGTATTCGTTTATTACGTTATTTTATGGCCGAGTTAAAACCGCTGATACCTCCAGAACCATTGATTCGCTATGAAACTGCAGCGGGTAAACAAATGCAGGTTGATTGGGGTGTATTTAGGCGAGGTTCCTCTCCTTTATCAGCTTTTGTTGCGGTATTAGGCTATAGCCGCTACTGCTACGTTGAGTTTGTGACTAATGAACAATTTGAGACGCTTAAACGATGCCATCAGCATGCTTTTGACTATTTTCAAGGAGTTCCCAAAGAAATTTTATACGATAATATGAAAACAGTAATTACCCAACGCAACGCTTATGGTGCAGGCATTCATCGTTTTCATAGCGGTTTGTGGGAGCTTGCCAAAGAGAGCGGTTTCTTGCCTCGTTTATGCCGCCCTTATCGTGCCCAAACCAAAGGGAAAGTGGAGCGATTTATTCGTTATTTACGGTATAGTTTTTACGTACCTTTATTAGCGCAGCTTAAACAAGCAGGGCTCACTTTAGACGTAGACACCGCAAACATCGAAGTGAAAAAGTGGCTGCGGGACGTTGCGAATGTTCGCCTACATCAGACCATTGGAGAGCAACCTGTTATACGTTGGAAAGAGGAATTAGCTCACCTTCAGCCCTACCAGGCATCTTATGCATTGATTGAACCAGCTCCTGCTGCTCGTCTGATTCCAGGACGCTATGAACGGGTTAATTTAGCCCATTCTTTATCCGTTTATGAATCTCTTTTAGAAGGAGCTGCTCTATGAATTTGCAAACACAACGTATTGAATCCCTATGTGAATCCCTCAATTTGGCAGGAATAGTGGCCAATTATCTCGCCCTATCGCAGCAGGCAGTTACTGAAGAAAGCAGCTACAGTGATTATTTGGAAGAATGCTTAAAGGTAGAACAGCAGATACGCCAACAACGCTCTCGATCTATGTTGCTTAAAATGGCAGGATTTCCTGTCATCAAACAGCTTGATACATACGACTTTAAATTTGCTGTAGGCGCCCCTAAGAAGCAGATAGAGTCTCTGGCTTCTCTGAGCTTTATTCCACGAAAGGAAAATATTGTGCTTCTCGGTCCAAGTGGAGTAGGAAAAACCCATATTGCTATTGCTTTAGGTTATATGGCTACACTAGCTGGAATGAAAACCCGTTTTATTTCCGCTGCAGATTTATTATTACAACTGGATGCGGCACAACGACAAGGAAAACTCAAACAAACCCTGCAACGCTGTGTTAACGCGCCAAGTTTACTCATCATTGATGAAATAGGGTATCTTCCTATGTCAAAAGAGCATGCAAATCTGTTTTTTCAAGTCATTGCTAACCGATATGAAAAAGGGTCGATCATCCTTACCTCAAACCTTTCTTTTGGACAATGGGACGATACGTTTGCAGGCAATACCGCACTCACCTCTGCAATGCTTGATCGCATTCTTCATCATGCTCAAGTGATTCAAATTAAAGGTGACAGTTATCGATTAAAAGATAAAACCAAAGCGGGTATTATCAAAACTAAACAACAAGGGGTGGATCAGTTTTAGACTGCAGTTTCATACTAAAAGTGGATCACTTTTCAATTGCCGTTGACAGCAATCCCTGAGTCATCGTCTAGTAGGGGTTCTTGCAAAGGAATTAGGCAAGTAAAACAGGTTCCTTTGCGTGGCTCGCTGTCCACATAAATTTCACCACCCAGCTCATCAATAAACTGTTTGACCACATAAAGACCTAGCCCTGCTCCTTTATAGATCCCCTGATAGGATGGGGTGAGCCGTTTGAATTGCACATAAATATCTTGTTGTTTGTCTTTAGGAATACCCAGCCCTGAATCACTCACTATCATGCGAATCACCAGCTCGCGGTCTTTTTGTTTGGCAAGTTCTACTTTAACAGTGACATAACCATTATCTGTAAAATTAAGCGCGTTACTTATCAGTTCCATTAAGACTCTGTGAACACGGATTTTATCCCCAATCACAAATTGAGGCAGTTTAATATCAAGAGTATGTGATAAATTTAACTCTTTTTCCTTTGCACGAGCCTGATAAAGTGCCATCACTTGTTCTACAGTATTAGCAAGATTGAATTTTCGCTTAAGCATTGGAATTTCGCCTGAACTTACTCGCACTGCTTCCAGCACTTCATTCATGAGATTCAACAAGGCTTTGCTTGATGCCACGAGATTATCTGCGTACTCTTTAATTCGTGGCTCTTTGGATTCGGACTTTAAAATTTCAGAAAAGCCGACGATGCCAGTTAAGGGTGTGCGGATATCATGGCGCATATTAGCGAGAAATTCAGTTTTGGCTTGGTTTGCTGCTTCGGCGGCTTCTTTAGCAAAGCGAAGTGAGTTTTCAAACTCTTTGCGGTCAGTGATATCGGTAGAAATACCAAGTATACCGACAACTTCACCCTTATTGTTCCAAAGGGGTGTTTTTTGACTGAGCATAATTGCTTCTTTACCATCTACTTGGGATTTTTCTTCCACTATCTCGGTTTGCTCAGATTCCATTATCCTTATATCATTTTCGCGAAATAGGTTAGCCACTTCCTTTTTCCAAGGAAGATCAAAATCTGTTTTCCCTATTATTTCTGACCCGTAACTAAATCCTAGACTTTTTGCTTGTCGATTATTACACCCTAAATAAACACCTTCTTTATTTTTCCAATATACGTGACCCGGCATGTTAGCTATCATATTATTAAGAGCTATTTTTGATAAGTCTTGAGTTTGACTTCTTGAGTTTTTTTTCATGAATTCTTCCCTTAAAACAATAAAAAAAATCAATATTACCTTAGTTTGGAGTGATTGATTCACCCATAACTTTACTAGGCACATTGGATTGAAACCTTGTATATTTTTTGAAACGCAGACCCACTGGCCTTAAAAACTCGAAATACAAAGGTTTAATAAGATGTTCATATGTGGCATGCATTGCTTCATTTCTACCTGTCGGGTAAACCTCAAATTCATATTTATTGTTAACCCACAAACACATCACCGCACATTCTTCCAAAAGATAGTCTAAACATAATGAAAATGCCCTATTAGGCTCAATATGAGACTTATTTGAAATACGTCCTAAATACCGTGATAAAAAGCTATCGATGTTAGTATGTATCGCATCTCGATAATCTGGATTTTCCTGATAACACTTTTTCACTCGCAGATGGCTCGCTTCATAGCAGTCACTTGCCAACCAATCATCCCAACGCATAATCTTGTAAGGGATAGTAAGTTGTTTATATCCTAATTCATTTCTTTTTAGCCAATCACTACCTTCCTTAACAGCTAAATCATATAATGTATCAGCACTTTCTGTATGGTCAATTGCCATAGTATGGCGTTGTACACTATCATCTACAAGGATGGTACATGCCTTAAAAGATGTATCAATAAGCTTCATAGCTGCCAAAAATTTTTTTCCTTCATGCACTGATTGGCCAACACTAATAGGAATAATACATCGGGACTCTATAAATTGTTTTCTATCACTAAGGGGACAATCTTTAAAAGAAGCTTTTAAAATTCTATTATCATTCATTGTGATCTCCGCAACATTATTTTATCCCGCTGATAACAAACAGGTTCAAATCTAGAGATTGGATAATCAATCAATTTTTTTATTTTTGAAAAATAAAGCATATCAAATAATTTCTAATTAAATTCGGGTTCAAATATTACCACAATGACTTAAAATAATCATCTTCTACATCGTCCTGCATTAATTTTTCTGGCTATGTCACTGGCAATTTCCTGCCAGTGACGCAGCAAACTGCTACATTAAACAACGGAATTTTCAATGAGTTACATTGAAAATTCGGCCCCCGGTTATATGCGCGATAATATTTACCTCAAAAATTCTACATTAAGCTTAAATAAAACTTCATTTCTATTGCCCACATATCCCTCACGAAATGAAGCCAACTTACAGCCTAAGCGAAGCTCTAGTGTGGTTATGTGGGCAATAGAAACCCTTGCTCTTCTTATGCAAAGAAAAGCAGGGTTAAATTAAGTGAATTCCGGTTTGAATGAACGAGCATGAGGAGCTTTATCCGGGCATTGCCCGCTGCGTCACTGGAAATTTCCTGCCAGTGACGCAACAAACTGCTACATTAAACAATATAATTTTCAATGAGTTACATTGAAAATTCTGTCACAATTTGCAGGCGATTGCGGTTTTTAAAAAAATGAGTATTAAAAATACACAGACCTTAAAGGTACAATCCGCTTTTAGGAAGCCCCACTATTAAACCAATTAGCTATGAAGATGTTAACCGCAACTATTTTAAAAGAAGAAGATTTAAAAATTTATTCAGAAATATTCGTCTTAGTCACCGCACATGTCATCAACTTTCCAAAATCCTAAAAATGACTTTTAGAATTTTCCGAAATTCATAAACGAAGTTATGCGAAGTTATGCGCACTTATGCATTGCTTCGCAATTCTCCTGCTTTTCCTAATAAAGAGTTGGAAGGAACTTTGGAAATTGATATAAATCAATTATTACTAATATAAATTTGGGAGATGGTACGTGAATGCAATATTTAATGAGAAAGATAAAAATTTTATTGAACAATACCAAGAACTGATGAGCGCAATGACTTCATACCGACATTGAACAATTGCTGCTTTTATTACAGTCAATTTATCCAATGCTATTTTTCTTTCGTCGCTCTTTTGGGTTTCCCCTCATATTCAGCCTTAATTACCAATGTGTAACTAGTGATTATTTTTTCGTCGATAAACAA
Source organism: Tatlockia sp. (assembly GCA_013812775.1). Lineage (GTDB taxonomy): Bacteria > Pseudomonadota > Gammaproteobacteria > Legionellales > Legionellaceae > Tatlockia. The sequence goes on from JACCSX010000218.1 coordinate 5,077, forward strand.
TGCACATCACGCTTGAAACATCACGCTTGAAAATTAGATTTTTTAAAAATGAGACGCAGCTCAATAAATCCATTCAAAACTTCATCAACAACAAATAACACCACCAGAACCAGATCAAAAGCTGCTTGCCAAGAAAAAAGCTGGCTTTTTACTCATGAATAATATTTTATTTTATTTTCTGACCAATAAATACTCTTAATGTATTTTTATTGCATTTTTAGATAAATTCAAATAGAGCATCAGGGTATCTCATACCCTGTCATAAAACTCAGTACTGGCATGGTTTATAGAGGGTTTAAGGGTACTTAAGGGTATGAAGGGCATTAACCCCCTATATAATGGTATACCTATAGATCTGTTTTTGTACAAATACAGTATAATATATATGTATGTATTCTCTTTTATATAATGTTAATACCCTTCATACCCTTAAGCACATTAAACCCTTTATAGTATTGATTAATAAGGCAGGGTATCACCATTTTTACTGATACCCTGTTCATACCCTCCATACCCTATTTGACGACAAAAAAACCGCATTTAAATGCGGTTTTTTATTTACTAGATTCTTTAATTACTATATTTCGATTGGTTCTGATTTTTGTCTTGGTAAATTGAAAACCATTTTGCCATTACTTTTCTTGGATTTTTCACCAGTTAGTTTTGTTAAAATCATCCCACATTCTCTACCTATTTTCTTTCGGTCTCCTTTAGTTAAATCAAAACCTATACTTTCTAATACTTCACTGGCTGTTAATCGTAAATTACGCTCTGTTTCATCCCATCTAAATTTATTACTTATTTTTTCTTCCATGGGATCGACCGTTTCAAATAATTCATTCTCTGCTGTTAGTAATTTATATTCTTCTTTTGTTAAATGATGTAATTCGCCGATATCAAGTAAGTATTTAAATTCAGCCCATATCTGCTGCATGTTTATACCGTGATTGTAATTAATGGTTTTCACTGAAATTGACCACCAGCGTCTATTGCCAGTTTCATCAACAAGATATTGCGTATTATTTACGGAGCCAAAAAATGCTGTGTTACGTGGTGCTGTTGATTCAGTTCTTGCATAGGGCATACGGTAATAATCAGTGGATTTTGTGATAAAAGCCTTTAATGCTGCTAAATCAGACCGATTAAAAGTGCCGTCTAGCTCACCGAGTTCAACAAGCCAATGACTTGTACATCCTATTACTGAATCCTTGTTACGTGGGTCAAGTGTAACGCCATCTACGATTAAACTGTGATGTGTAACTGGAACTAGTGATTTAAACCAAGCTGTTTTCCCTATTCCTTGAGCACCTTGAAACACTAGAACGCCATGTAACGAAACACCATCTTCACTAAAGGCCGCGGCTACTGCGCCTAACATCCATCGGCGAATTAGTATGTCTTTAAGTGCTTGGTTCTCTGCTTCAATCGTATTAATAAAATCAGTTATTCTCGATATACCATCCCAAGGTTTGCTTTTAATCCATTCTTGAGAGGGACTATAGCGATGTTTATCGGCTATTAATAAAATCCAGCGTTCTAAATCAACTTTAGGAACTCCGTTTTTAACGCATAATGCTGCAATATCGGCCAATTTAACTTCGCTTTCATTTGTCTTGCTATATTTCTTGTGGGGTACAGTTATTTCTATTCGTTTACTGACTAGGTTAAATCGAACTTTTATTTCGTAATAATTAAGGAGGTACTCTATATTGTCAGGGACATTTAGCGGATTACCCTTTGCTGTTAAGTAAGGGAATTTATCAATTGGCACTAATTCAAACTTTATTTTTAATCGCTCTGTTAAGTCGGTCATTACATTGTTTGTAACGCTCATCTTTAATTCCTTCGCAGCTTTTAACTGGTTAGAAATTTCTGCTTTTGTGGCTTCCATACCCTGTGTTTTGTAGTAGTCATTCCAGTCGTAATCTGGAACGGATGGTATTACCGCCAAACCATTGGTTTGGGAAGCTGCTGCATGGGCTGCCTTTTGGCCTATGTTATTTGTGTCGTTATCCCCAAAGAACACCAATTGCCTGTCAGAAAATAAAGCCTTTAAACGCCCTGCCTTGCCCTTCATGCCGTTTGCATCGAAAGCCACAATAACGCTAGCTCCTGTAGCAATCGCCACACTAAGCCCGCTAGCCATGCCTTCTACAACACCAACATGGGGTAAGTTATCATTGCCTTGAATAATGTGAATGCCATCGGCAATAGGGGTTCCAGCAATATAGGCACGATTACCATCCGAATTTATGAATTGCGCACCAATTAAGGACGAAGTGTTATGGATGTCATAGATTGGAATGACCAGCGCACCAGCGTAAACAGTTTGCTTATCAGTTATTTTGTGGTTTTTTGTGAGAGTTGGTACAGGGGTATTAATACCTTTTTTTTGTAGGTAAACATGAGGACGCATAACACAAGAAGATAATAGGTTATCCGCCTGAGCAGAAGCAGCTTTCTTCTTGGCAAGCAGCTTTTGTTCTTGTTCTAGCTTCGCTGCTTGTTGTTGATGATGGTTTTGAATGGGATTGATGAGCTGCGTCTCATTATTTTTTTTAAAGGGTGAATTACTGTTTAATCCTAAATAATTGGCAACGCTTTTAAAGGCTTCCGTGTTAGAGCCGTTGCAGCAATACATGGCAATTAGGTTAATGCCGTCCTTGAATTTCCCCTCAGTGCAGGTTGCGCAGACCCAATCGCCTTTGTTTTTGTCATTTTTATAGAGAAAACCATCTTTACCGCCGTGCATTGGACATTGCGTGTGTTCTCCACAAAGAAAATGGTCAGCAATTCCGTGGCTTATTAATATTTCAGACCAACGGTGACGTGCACCATCCAGCACTAATTGATTGCTTGATTTGTAGTCGGTCGGTGTTTTTTGTTTGTTTGATGGGTTTTTAGTTTCGTTGGCGGTGCTCATTTTGCCTCCGCCAATTTTCCACTTAATCGGGTTATTTCCTGATTCAATGAGTTTTCTAATTTTTTGAGATGTGCTTGGATTAAATATATTTTTGTTTTAATGAGTGCTTTGGGGTTTTGGTTTAAAATAGTGAAGCGTTTTAAACCGATATCTGTCCGGAGTTTTATACGGATATTTCCTGTCACCATGTTACTACTCCAATTAACTAAAATGGGTAATTAATTGGGAGTACGTCAGTGTTATTTAAGTATTTATTTGTGTTCTTGTTTGCAGTTCACAATTAAATATTGTTTAATATCACTAAGAGACAGACCTTGAATCTGTACATAGTACAAAGTTGTCTGTCTCTGCGCACTCCGCTAATCCATCGAAACCTGTTACCAGCCATAGTATTAGGGTTTCGATGGAGATGTTTTCTATAACGATTTCAACTATCGTCTAGCTTTTTCTATCCTACTCTTCTTACAATATTCTTCAAGTCAAAACTGTTTTTTCGTATTAAAATCAATCACAAACTGATTTGATCAGTTTATAAACACTTGGCCTTGATAGTTTCATTTTTTTGCTTATTTCAGTAACGCTTAACCCTTCTGATTTTAATTCTCTTGCTTTTGGGCTAAGTGCTTTATTCAACTGAGGTCGACCAAGGTGTCTACCTTCTTTTTTTGCAGCATCTATCCCCTCTCTCTGTCTTGTTCGCACAATAGAACGCTCAAATTCTGCAAAAGCACCCATTAGATGGAGCGTTAATTGTGAGATAGG
>JACCSX010000236.1 GCA_013812775.1 Tatlockia sp.
GCATCCGTCTCTACACGGGCCTTATTCATTAGACATACTACGTCCCAAAGTTGACTCAATAATTCATCGCAACCATCAATAGTATATTGTTTATGAATATCGCCATTATCAGTGCAATGAATGATTAGGGATTTATTGTCCATATTAGCTACATTTAAAATTAACTTTTGCCCATTCTTACCTTTTGGGGAGTACATAAAATTTAATGAATTAAATTTTTTATTGGACATCTGGATATTCAAACACGCACAAAATTTTTTAATATTATCATAATAAATATTGTGATAAACGGACTGGGTATCACCGAAACCACTTGTCGACCAATGCCCCAAGATATTGTTAGTTTCAGTAATGGAACCGTTTTTTTCAAACCTGTAATTAAACATAAATCCACCCTGTATTAAAAATTTTAAAACTTTAACGCAACAGGGGAGGGGCACCACCGCTAAAGCAGTTTAGCAATTTACTTAACCTCCAAATGGAAAAAAAATGACGCAAAATCTATTTATTCACTATCCATTTATGCTATTAAACAAATTCCAAGGAATAGGAACTACCCATACTTAACTTCGCTGTTAGCCCTAAAATTATCGGATTATTAATTGGGCCATGGCCTATATTAGATATTTGTAGCACAGGTGAATTACATTGAGATGCAAATTCTTCTATGGTTTTCATCACTAAGAATTTACCATCGGGCTCACCTTTGTCTATCAAATCTCCAAATAATATCGCTTTGACTTTCTCAAATAATCCTGCTTGGCTTAAATGCGCTAATACTCTATCAATACGGTAGGCTCGTTCATTGATTTCTTCTATAAATAATATCTTTTCATCTGTATCAATTTGCCAAATTGTCCCAAGGCTAGCTTGTATCATATGCAAATTACCACCAATAATTGGAGCGCATATCTCTGAGTTTTTCATAGCATTTGAATTCAATGGGGTGATTTGTTCATAAGAATCTATTTCTCCTTCATTGAAAAGAATTTTTTTTAACATAGCAATAGAGTCTGCGGAAACTTTATTCAGTGCTGCTTGATAGCCAGATGGGCCATGAATGGTTGACCAACCCCATTGCCCTTGTAGGAAAATATGTAAAGCCGTAGCATCACTAAATCCAATTAATTGTTTAGAATGTGGTGGGGGCTTTAGTTTATTTAGCATGGGAATAAGTTTTGTTGCGCCATATCCACCTAATAAACACCAGACTAATTTTGACTCTTCATTGGTAAGCGCATAATTTAGATGTGAAAAACGTTTTTCATCAGAATTAGCATACAGTAAACTATCCCCAAAAATATCCTCTGGGTAGCGACTTTGAAGCCCCCATGACTCCAGTAATTCTTTGAGTTTTTCTAATACACTAGGATGGCATTTCGATGAGGGTGCAACAATATCAACGATATCACCTGGTTTCAAATAGATACGATTTGTTAAAGAATGATTTTTCATAATGTTCCTGAATTAAACCGAATAATGTGTATCATTTATTCTGAACTTACTGTTGTTCATCCAGAAGCATCCTTATCACTCACGACCATTATTTTTAACAACAGCCGCATGAGGTGGTTTGAGACCTATCTCTTTGGTGATCGATCTCGGTGGAACTACCACCATCTCTTCCGCAGCTTGCTACGGCATACCCCCAGATCGGTAATTTAACTCATTTTCAGACTTTGAAAAATACTTTTCAGACCAAATTTTGCGTCTAGGCCTAAATCCCGTCTTGAAGTTCTAGAGATAAGACTTGATTAATTTAAATGATAAGATACATCCTATAGGGCACGGGTATGAATTCTTTTGCATTAAAAAAGTATACAATTCCCAGTTCCATAATCATGATTTTCATCAACCGGTTCGGTCTCATAATAAATTCGGGGTGATTCAATCTTATTGTTTGGGCGATAAGAATTTGTAATAAAAATTGGTTCTTCTTGATCAAGTTCTAAAGTTGAGCTGGCGTTTAGATTAAAATTATTTATTAAAAGTTGATTTATTTTTTTTGGCGATTCTATTAAAGAGTTGGAGGTAAGATATGATTCTATATTTTGAGGAGATGTTATTGGGTTTTATTTTCGCGACAAAAACAGTTAATAACCCCTTTAAAATCATTTCCCGTCCTCGATGATATTTGCCTACATAATGATTAGGTTCATCGAGACCAAAAGCGGACATCTCTAAATTGCCGCCACACAAAAGGAAAAATTGCTTTACAAATAAATCTTTTGGATTTTTAATGAGCATGTTTGTTACGTGAAAGGAAATTAGAATGCAGACCAAATATGAAAATATTACAATCCTCGGAAAAACTGTAGCGGAATTCAATAATCAATATAAAGATCAATTTTCTATTATAAAGGCAGACGATATAGTTCTTAAAGGTTTTTGGTTGGCTATTGATTTAAAAGGTAATGAGTGCGGCATGTTTTCATTATCAAAAAACAATGAGTTAATAGAAACTGAATACAGTTTAGGTCAATATGATTTTATTAACCGGTGTGACTCTTTGGATAAGGTTAGTACTCCAAACCATACTATCCTTGCGATGCTTTCTAACCCTTTAGATGAGATACAAGTAACACCAAGTGCGCCGTATAATTTATTTAAAAATGAAAACTTTTTTGAATTACGCCCAAAGAACAAGCGTACCCCAGAGATATCGCAAAAAGTACCTTCATCTTCTAATTTCTTTTGTTCCAATAATGTAGAGAACAAATCGAATAAAAGTAAATACATCCAATTCAGAATTAGAAAATGCATTGAAATATTTGAAACCATATGATGATTGCGATGTTCAATCTTATAATTTTTTTAAAAATTCTGAATTAAATAAAAATGAAACGCTACAAATTGAGCCTCCAGAGCAAGCGAATTGGAAGTTTGAAGAGAACCAAATTAATATTACCCTGACTAATCAAGAACCGCTAAATCTAAAAAAGGTATACATGGAAAAGTATAAATCTGAATACCAAGATAAGTGGTCTGGAAGGGGTGGTGAAGAAAATTTATATAAATTAACAATATTTTTCACATCTAGAGAGGCTGCAATTGAATTTAATACAATCGGTCAACAAGATGAAATACCATTCAACCGGCATCAATATGTATCTGGATTAAATTTTGAAATAAGTGGTGCCTGTTTATCGAATGTTCAAAAATATCTACAAATTCTGTTTGAACGAGAGAAGGTTCCTCCATTTGTTTATGATATTTTGAATAGAAAATTTGGTTGCAGTCTTCAAAAAAACATTGAGGAATGCGACTGTATTGAGCTTATGCAACATCTATAGTAAGGTCTTAAACTTATTATGTTCAGTAAAATAGAAAAAAAGATATTTGTCCTTTTTCTTGGAGAGGCCCATTACGATCCTGTTACAGAATTTATTGCTAGAGATTTACTTATCAAATTTCATAAGCAAGAGATTCCTGTTGTCTATTGTAAAGAACAGTCTTCTAAAAATAAGGTAAATCTAGATATACGCATTAAGAATTTAAAAGAACATATAGAGGAATTTGAAAAGTTCTTTAATTTCTTTAGTCAATTTTTTGAAAATAAAAAAAAATTAAATCGGCCCTATATAGCATTAAATGAGGAGCAGGCGCTCAAAGAAAAAATCGCCACTATCATCCAAACTAGCCCTGAGGATAAGGCCTGTGTTTCTTTTTATTTAGGAATAATCTATTTGAATACATTTAAGGAAAAATTAAAAACGCTCGAGTACATAAAACTTAATAATTTACCTTATTTTCCTATAGATTTTCATCATGAAGACAGAGTTTCCTATTTTATGGATGTGAGCAAGGATGTAAGTAATTTATGCCTGGAAGAACAAAGCAGAACAAACTTGATGATTGAAAATATTTGGGTAAAAGCTTTGCCTAAGCTTCAAAACACGGGTGGCGTTATTCTATGTAATATTGGTGCAACCCACGCGCAACGTTTGGCTACAAAACTGTATATTAAAGCTAAATCACATAATTTATTACATTCTGACAATATAACTATTGAATCAAAAGCAATATATTGCTATTCCGATTATTTAATGGAAGGACAGTTAGAGACCCTTGAGCATACCCTCACGATAACTAAAGACTCTGATACAAATGAAATACAAAAATGCAATTCATCATTTCCCCTAATTCCGCTATTTTTTGAAGAAGACAAATTCACTGGAAACTTTTCAAACGAGGAATTACATAATATATATTCTGATATTGTTAATTTTTTCAAAATACCCCTTCTGCAAAAATTAGAAATGAAACAGTCAACAAATATAGCTCAACATAATTTCTCTATTTGGAAAGACGAAGCTAAAAAAAATCTATCAAAGTCACACGAGGAAATTACTCTTCAATTTTAATAGTTCTATGATTTCCCGTGTCTGCATGCAAAAATAGGCTTATTGGTGGTAAGACGAGATACGTGTGCTTTTGGGTCACTTCGTATCTCCAATACTCTTGAAACAATTGCTGCATATGGGCTGTAGGCTTTGTTTATAGAAAATTTTTTATATCTAAAAATGCATTAATTTGGCGTAATTTTAGCAAGATTAATATCAAGTAATTTAGCATTTCAACATATTGATTGATCTTCTTATAGAAAAGGCTTGTTGCGCAGTCACAGCAAGGGTTTTAGGCCTTTTGAAATTTGAAAAGGCCTATTTAGACTCGTATCCAGCCTTCTCCCCTATTCTTTCCACTTCACCATAAAAGATAAAAGCATAGCAGTAGACATCATGTTGATTAATCAATGAATTTCTTGGCTTTTATTTAATAAAAAACAACCTGTTTTCGAGCCTTGGATTATCGCAAGTTAATCCTTCGTTTTTCTTGTGATCCCCCCTGGCTTTTTAACCCTCTTCCAAAATATTGGATTTGAAAAAACGGTCTGAATCTGAAATAATTGGCGGAGCGAGGTTGGACTTGCTTTGTCAGGTATAGGCATCGCAAAGTAACGATGCCCACCCCACAGAACCCAGCATGCCGATTTCCAGCACTGGGCTCTTCAATTTTGATTTTACAGAGTCGCCAATCTCTTCATAGCCGTGAATGGCAGTGAGAGCTTTGGCTGACAGAGAGGAAAATGCTTGGTGGTGATGCTGAATTTCTTCCAGCTAACCTTCCCGTTTTGACTTCGTGAGCTCAACGCTTTACGCCAATACTTCCGCGTGAAATAGTAGAAATGATCAATAGAGTGAACGTTGCCACCTACCCCATAGTAGCGATAATGGCCATTTAACCTCACGTTGATTACTTCTATCTGCTCTCGTATTCGCCTGTGTCTGATGCTTAACAAGACTTCTTTCATCTTGGAGCAGCTTCTTCGCAAACGGCTTTCCTCCGTTTTCATTCCGAGTCTGAACTTTCCTTTGCGATTCTTAGTACAATAAAAGGTAAACCCCAAAAAGTTAAAGGTTTCAGCCTTCTTGCCTTTTCGGTTATTGCCGGCAAATCGCCCAAACTCAATCAGTTTGGTTTTGGATGGTTCCACAGTTAGTGAAAACTTCTCAAGCCGCTTCTCCAACACACGCCTGAATCGATTCGCATCGCTTCTGTATTCAAAACACAGCACAAAATCATCCAAGTAACGTACGTAGTAGATATACCCCTGCATCCTTGGCTTGACTGCCTTGTCTATCCATAGATCCAACACATAGTGCAGATAGAGGTTGCTAATAAGTACGCTAATTGGTCCCCCTTGCGCCGTGCCTATTTCCGTTGGTATAAAGTCCCCCTTTGTAGTGGTCAAGTAATTTTGGCCACGGAGTTGGAGAAATTCCAATAATTAGTTTCTATTTCATTCGGAGTTAAGCCCTTGTTATGTGAATGAGG
>JACCSX010000254.1 GCA_013812775.1 Tatlockia sp.
AGAAATTTGAAAAAATAACCAACATCTCAGTTGCCATCATTCTTGTTGGTCATGACTTTTATCGTGAAATCGGCTTAGAAAAATTTTTAGAAAAGATGGAAGGACCAAAAATCATTATGGATATTCCCAATTTATTTATTGATAGCTCAAAAAATTATAAAAATATCCAATATTGGAGCTTATAAAATATGTCCATTTTAATTGTTGGCGGCGCTGGCTTTATCGGGTCACATTTAGTAGATTTTTATTTGAATTTAAATAAAAAAGTTATTGCTCTTGATAATTTAAGTACTGGCAAGTTGGATAATATTAGCCAGCATCTTCATAATCCCAATTTCAAATTCTATGAATTTGACTTGCTCAACTGGCCAGATTTGGATACGGTTCTTGAAAATTGTGAACTGGTATACGATTTAGCAGCTGTTGTAGGAATGTTTAATGTTCTGGAGAGACCTATTGCCACATTAAATGTCAATATTAATCTTACAGAGCGTTTATTAGCGGCAATCTCTAAACTAAAATATAAGCCAACTATCATTATTGCCTCTAGTTCAGAGGTTTATGGATCAAGACACAGTGCTATGAAAGAAACAGATTCTTTGTTGGTTGAAACGACCCAAAAAGCACATGCAAATTACCCTATAAGTAAATTGTGTAATGAGGTTGCAGGTTTAGCTTATTACAAGGAAAAACAAGTGCCTGCAATTATTGTTCGGATCTTTAATACTGTTGGACCCCGGCAATCAGCTCGTTATGGAATGGTTTTACCAAGATTTATTAATCAGGCACTAAATAATAAACCTATAACTATCTTTGATGATGGACACCAAACCCGTTCTTTCTCTGATGTCCGCGATGTGTGTAATATTTTTTATCAATTGGCGATAAATGATAAGAGCGTTGGCGAAATTATCAATGTTGGTAATGATAAAACGACTACAATTCATAAACTGGCTGAGTTAGTCAAAAATTTAACTCAATCCACATCTAATTTTGTCTATCAAAACTATGACGAAGTTTACGGAAAAGAATATATTAATATTCAAAATCGCAAGCCAGATTTAACTAAATTAAAATCTTTAATTAACTTTTCTATGAAATGGGAACTAGAAGATACAATTAAAAATATGATTGGAAGTATGAATGGCTGGGAGCAATAATATCTTATTAACCGCTATCTCACTACGATTACAATCAACCTTTTTCAATAAAATATAATGTTGATTAAATTTTTCCTACAATACACAAAAAGCATTAATTTATCTTCTTTTAATCCATTTTGAATTTTTGACGTATAATCTAATTATGACTTCTATTTCTAATCATCTAGCCTGGGCCCATCCCCTTGTTCATGACTGGTTTATTGGTAAATTTCACGCCCCTACCGAACCGCAAGAACAAGGATGGCCATCTATTCTGGCAGGCCATACTACCTTGATCTCTGCACCGACCGGTTCAGGAAAGACCTTAGCTGCTTTTTTGATCTGTATTGATCATTTAGTACGCGGGGCTTTGGCAGAAAATCTCCCAAATCAGACGCAGGTTTTATATATTTCTCCTTTAAAAGCACTAACCAATGACGTGCAAAAGAATCTTTTGGAACCACTGGCTGAAATCCAGCTGCTTGCTAGAGAACAGGGCTATATCATGGAGGAAATAATGGTTGCGGTGCGTACCGGAGATACATTGGCCTATGAAAGACAAGCCATGCTAAAAAAACCGCCCCATATTTTAGTCACTACGCCAGAATCGTTTTATTTGTTGCTAACCGCGGAAAAAAGCCGCAGCCTCTTAGCTAGCGTTAGCACAATCATAATTGATGAGATTCATGCCCTTGCCAATAATAAACGGGGCAGCCATTTATCCATATCCATGGAGCGATTGGAAGCAATTACCACTGTATCGCCGGTTCGCATCGGCTTATCAGCTACACAAAAACCGCTTGAGCTGGTTGCAGAATTTTTAGCTGGCGCAAGGAGTACTCAACCTGACATTATTAATATTGGCCATGCTCGCCAACTAGAAATTGCTATTGAAGTTCCTGAGTCTGAATTAAGTTCGGTTGCCTCCAGTGAAATGTGGGATCAAATTTATGATCGCATTGCAGAACTAGCCCTTAAAAATCGTTCAACTCTGGTTTTTGCAAATACTAGGCGCTTAGCCGAGCGAGCGGCTCATCACCTTTCAGAAAGACTGGGTAAAGAGTTTGTCGCCGCTCATCATGGTTCTTTAGCACGAAAACTGCGCCTGGCCGCTGAAACCAGTTTGAAAACGGGTAAATTAAAAGTGCTGGTCGCTACCGCTTCCCTGGAATTAGGCATTGATATTGGGACAGTTGATTTAGTCTGCCAACTCGGCTCACCAAGAGCAATTGCAATTGCCTTGCAGCGCGTTGGCCGTTCCGGGCATTGGCATGGCGCGATTTCCAAAGGTATTTTTTTTGCAACCACTGCGGATGAATTATTAGAATGTGCCGCACTGGTTAAAGCAATTCGCGCAGGTGAACTTGATAAATTAATTATTCCCATAGAACCGCTGGATATTCTCGCCCAGCAAATTGTAGCAAGCTGTGCAACAAATGATTGGCAGGAAGAGCAATTATTTGCCATGCTCCGAAAATCCCATCCCTATCGGAATTTAACCAAAGAAACCTTTAACAGTTTGCTGGAAATGCTTTCTGAGGGTATCGCTGGTTCCAGAGGCCGCTATGGCAGCTATCTTTTTCGCGATCAGGTTAATGGCTTGGTAAAAGCTCGTCGAGGCAGCCGTTTAGCTGCTATAACC
>JACCSX010000181.1 GCA_013812775.1 Tatlockia sp.
TTTTTTGATTTAATTTAACCTTAAGATTTTAAAAGTATAATTAAAACTCTAATTTAGCAAGGAAAGACGTGATGAGTTTATTTACGATATTTAAAGAAAAATGCACTGATGCTTTTAATCGTAGTTATTTGGATGCCCCAGAGATGTGGTGGTCCTTCGTCGCAGCAAAAAAGTATTTTGATTTTCCACTTCTTGAAAATTTTTGGTTTTTGGGGCCTCTTTTCCCTCCGCTGTACCTTATCTTATCTACTTTTTATTATATTGTCCTTCCTACTATAAATCTGACTTTAAATTCCCTTTGGGCGGGAGCCAACCTGCTTTTTTCCATAGTTTATGTGCCCATTGCAACCTTGGTTCATGTCGCTAAAGACAGTTTTAGAAGCGATGATGTCAATGCCCTCTATGAGAAATTAACCAACTTGGGAAGTGTGGATTTTGAACAATTAGTAGAAGAACCTTTAAAAAAATACAAGCCGAGTTCTACAGAAAGTAAAACTTTTAAAGCAGGAATTTTAAGACCTGAAGTAGATCCAGAGATCACAAAGGATCTTCTCAAAACCAAAAAACTGGCGCTCCATAAATTTTTCAAAGATTCACCTGAAGAACTCAATGCTGGAAGAGGCATAACTTCGCATTTATTATCTGCTGTTGAGGCTAATGAAACAGCAAAAATCAATAAGGATATAACTGGCAATGCCCAAAAACAGTCTAAAGAAAAACTTCGTAAAGTAGTAGAGAGTTTTCAGGAAAGTCCAACCCTTCGATAATCCAGATAGAGGTTAGGTCAAAAATGCTACAAAGCTTAGCTCTTGTAGCATAGGTAGGTTATTAGGTCAGATTGAACAACCTAGGAGAGTTATTGGGGCTTTGCTGGCAAATTTTTTACATTCGGATCTTTGGAATAAGCTTCTAGAATATCCAGGACTAATTGCTGCATAGCACTAGATTGTGCATCGTCCTCTATAAACCCACCTTCTTCCCTCATTGATGCCAGGCGAACTTCTATTTCTTTTGTTACCGAACCATTAGGGAATAAGGATGCGAGTAATCGTCTAGCCTCAGCCGGTCCCAAATGACGATATAATTGATTACGAATAGAAACATCCTCTGCGGTTGTACTGAAGGCCCATAATTCCACTGGACCAAGCGTTAGCGTTAATAACTGCACGTTCACACCGTTTTTTGTTGCATACTGCACAAGGAAAGTTCCCCCGCCTTCTCGTGGCCCGTGCACTCGAGTGCGCAGTGCTACCTTTGCCGTGTTTGATAATCCAAAAATCTGTGACGTCTTTTCAATTGCCTGTGAAGGCCCTGCGTCCATTACATAGATGGCCGTACTAAAATCAATCATAACTGGATCAAAGTCATCTACTGATTGGGATAATAAAGCAATCTGTACTTTCCATTTACGTCCTTCACGCATATCAATAATCACCTGATCCCGCACAGCAGATGATTTTGAAGTTCGGTGAAATTCGTCATAAACGATGCGCTTGGGATCTTCTCTAATCTCTAAAATACGCTCTTTATGATAGTCTCTGTATTGTTCAGGAATATTAGATAGACTTTCCTCAGTCAAATAATAATGGCGAGCAAGCACATAGCGAGCCAACATGTACATTACTGAGGTTTGGCGGTCAGCGGCATCCCCACCGCTTTTGGCCACCTCATCCAAATCAAGCGAAACAACTCGTGCATCACCGATATCAAAACTTGTTACTCGCGACAGAATTGAATATTCTCGTACTGCACCAGAGATCATGCGCGAAAAAGCATTTATTAATGACTCTCCAGTCGGCGCTGTAACTTTCTCATATAAATCCTCTATAGAGGGTATTCGACTTATTGAAACTGCGTCAGCCAGCAAAGGCATCGCATATCGTTGAGCAAGCATGGCTTCATGGATAAACCCTGCGGAATAGAGTGAATCTGTCACTTCCCACCAGGTTGATTTTGAATCCCGCACAAAACCAATTTCTTCTAAAATACTATCGATAAACTCTTCAACTCCAGGCGAATAAGGTGTTGGATTATACTCATCAGCAAGGCTTTTATAGAGTTCATCAACAACCATTCCAGCCAGATCAGGCATACCGTCATAGGGTTTGGCAGCGCCCAAAGGTGTTGTAAGCAGGGTTAAAAAGTTAACTAAAAATGCGCGTTCTACAGCGGTTGGATAACGGCAACCCAATTGTGTATCAAAGGGATTAATTGAATATTCAGGTGTCATTCTTAACCGATGATAAGCAACTAAATGTCGTTTTGATGCTGGTAAGGCTTCTTTCAACAGGGAAATTAAACCACTGGAAGAAGGACCGATATCAATGATTGCTATGCGGGGTAAACGCATTAAACCGCTTGAAAGACAAAGTGCTAAATTCAAGGCGTTTGATAAAACTGATTTACCCGAACCAGGACGAGCATAAACCAAGTCAATCCAGGTAGTTTGCTGCGCAGAACCTGGTTGAAAAGGCCAGGGTTTGCCATCCGGCGAACGGAATAGTAAAGCGCCAGTTTCCCAGGGCGATGCGGGTCTTGTTATCGGCAACATGGAAATAATATCAGAGAGAGGTGCTACTGAAGGTACCGCTGCACTATGTAGTGTGGTTGCTAACATAGAGGATGCGAAACCTGCAAAGGGATCCCCGCATATTTCTGACACATCTGTAGAACCCCAACCCTGTATAGCCTTAACTAACTCAGAGCTACGCCTTCGGAGCAGGGGTATCTCTCCTTCCGGAGCCCAGGTTGCGGCCACAACACGTAGACGTATGATGGCGTCGTCAGTATTCAGATGTAAGTACTTTAATAAATTGACGGAATCGCTTATTAATCGGTTTTGAGCCGAGGAAAAGCTTAAAATCGCTGCCAGTAAGCCCTTCAATTTTATTGTGCCTAATCCCTCAGACTCCAGCAGGAATGAAATCCGCCAGGGAATGTGCGAGGGTAAAATACGAGTAAATAAATTTAGAAAGGGTCGAATATCTTTAGGAAATAAATCAATAAAAACCGAAGAATAGATTTTATTACCGACCTTAATAGTCCGTAAATCCAGAGTTTCAGCATCCCTTGGAATCACTTGTTTAGCTAAAGAGGGCCAGAGCAAATCGGAGGGATCACCGTTAAAACCATCCAGCTCGCGAGGAATTATTTTATCGCCTGGTAAGGTAGCTCGCCATTCATCCGCTGTAAAATCAGGATCAGAGGTCATACGAATTGCGTGAACTGCGTCATGAACTTCCATTAACTTGACATAGATTTTAAGTGAATCAAGGTCATTCATCACTGAACGCACATAAGCATCATGAGTGTCACGCAATTCCGGGATCGCTGCGTAAACTGTTTGACTATTTTTGAAAGCAGGCGCCTTGGTATCCTTTAGCATCTTTAATTTAGTTTTATTTGCTGCTTTCAGCTGTTCCTGCGTCAAATTAAATGGACGTGTAAAAAGCACAAAATACACACGCTCTTCAGCGCAATATCTGGACAGGTAAGTAACGCGTTCGTGAAATAAATCATCTAAAGTTAATTCCAAGCGCCGAGCTGTGGCTTCAGCGGGGGCATAAATATCCTGGATTACTTTTCTTATATTTTGTTTATCGTGGCTAAAATAGACTTGTAAAGCATGCCCAGGCCGCCCCATTGCGCCTTGAAATGCATTAGTCAAGCCTTCAACTAATCGATCAAATTCTTCGGCTCCAGCAAGCGCTGTGACGCCCTCAACTTTAATTATTGAAAGTAAGCTACCATCATGATTAACTAAAACGGTTGGACTATCCGCAGTTTCCAAGTCGCAATAAGACTCTGTTGTTTGCTTCAGAGAAGTACTAAGCCAGGCAAAAAAGGTATCAACGCCTTCAAAAAACGATTCTGCCCATTTTTTTCCCATGCCATTTTCCTACTTTGAACTACTATATCGTTTGCAAGGTGCAACTCAAAAGAACCTAAGGCCGCTCGGAGTTTGAGATTCCCTCAACTGAATTATGATTTGGAACGCTGAGATTCCTTATATCAGTGATTTCTTCCAAAGCGCTGGCTGCCCACCGCTCAATTTGTTTGCGGAATTTTGCTCGGGAAGGTAATAACCGAATATTTTTAAATAATTTTTCGGACATTTCATTAGAAGAAACACCTGAATCAATAATCAACTGACCAAAGATTGCCGGATCAGAGGTTCCCTCACCATATTTTTCTTCAACTATTTGCGAGCGAAATTTAAAACTTCTATATATATTTTGCGCGCTATTCTTATAGCCTGTATCATTGGTGATAGCACAAAAAAGTACATGACATAAACTATTTAGCTCTGGTTGCGATAGTTCAGGTAAATAAACCAAGGTTCCTCCACCATAACCACCTACTCCTACCGATTCAATAAAATAGCATTGGGCACAAAAACAACAAGCAGTTACCAGATTTGATAGTTTATTGTTAGCGAAATTAAGATCAAGATTAACTACCTCCTGAAATAATCTCGCCTGAAACCCGCAAAACTGACAGGTATATCTATCGCGTTGAAACACCTTTATCTCAAAGGATTTAAACCGCTCATCTGCCTTCCTGGCAGAATATAACCGCCAGGAACCAGCGCTAGCAACAAGTTTTAATTTATTACGCTCTTCTGTAGCAGCCATTAGCATTACACCTGATCTCAAGAGGCATATAATTGCCCCCCATTATTTCTAAACTACGAGCCAGAGAAGGTAATACCAGTTGGTCCAGCAACTGAACCACTGCCACCAAACATTGTATAACCAGCAACCCCAAGAATCGAAGGCAGGAATAATAAAGCCGCGGCAATGAATGTCAAAGAGATAGGGGTACCAATAGGAATCTGAGTCGGGTTATCTTTATGCTGTTTAAACTTCATAATAGCGCCGATAGAAAATGCAAGACCGGCAATATAAGATCCTGCAGTAATTAATTTACCAATCGCTGTGAATGATTTAGTAATACTTGAGGCCATGGACCCAAGAGTAGTGCCTCCTGCAGCCACATCCGTAATTATTACCAGGGTGAAACATAAACCCCAGGTTAACAAACGCTTATAGTCACGTTGAATGTTCAAGGGATTCTTCTTCACATTTTTCTCCTTTTTAATAAACTATTAAGTAGTACCATATAATGTATTATTGATTATTTCCAGTGTAGCTACAATGTTCATTGCTAAAATACCACCAAGAACATGAATAAAGCCTTTTCCAGTACCTCCCGGGGGTTGTCCAGAAGAAGCAGTACGTGCAATTAATATCCATCCTCGAACAAATGCGATGCCACCGATGGTTTGAATTATTATAGTGAGTGGTCTCCCCACCAAACTATTTGACCCAAACAGACCACTACCAAAACCATTACCATTTACAGAGGCATATTGCATTAGGCTGGAAGACCCAAAAGTAGTCTGCAGCATTACAGCCAGTCCAGTAGGGAAATAAATAAATATACCCGCCACAAACAAATAGACCAGAGGTTCTTTTAAACTTGTGTTGCTTGAGGACATCATTGATGACCTGGATTCGCCATAAGTCTTCAGTGTATAAATCGCTTTAAAAGCAAAAGCCATACCAATCAGGTATGCAGCCCCTGTTATTAAACGTTGAACAGGCAAAAGATTAGAAGCTATACTGTTTAGTATATTAGCCTGCTGCTGTATCCAATTGTTCCAATCACCTGAAGAAGACATATGCGCCTCAACTATCTCGCTGACTAAACCTAATTATCCGCCCGGAACTTGTTAGGACCCGGCCTTGAATAGGATCAATCAATTTAACCACGCCCCAACCGGCTATTCGTGTCCCTTCCCTAACGGTTATTGTAGACCCATTCGTGGCAATTAACCACGCTCTTCCAGGTATTATTGCCTGGATAAAATACATAAGGCGCGGAGCTGATTTTACAATCAGTCGGCGGCGTACAGGTTTTGGCTTTGCTTTTTCGGTCAAAAGCACTATCTCAT
>JACCSX010000310.1 GCA_013812775.1 Tatlockia sp.
GGGTAGTGTTGGTCCACACTATGATAATTATGATGTATTTTTATACCAGGCCAAAGGGCGGCGTAAATGGTCTTTAACTACTGAAAATTGCAATGAGACTAATTTTTTAACGGATGTTGAGCTCCGGATAATGCGGCAATTTCAAGTTGAAGAAGAATATATACTTGAAGAAGGCGATATGCTCTATTTACCGCCGCATGTAGGGCATTATGGGAAAGCTATTTCTGCTGAATGCATGACTTTTTCTTTTGGCTATCGCAGCTATCAAGGGCAAGAAATTTGGGACAGTTTTGCCGAATATCTATCTGAGCAAAAGCCAGCAACACTTTTGTATGAGGATCCAAATTGGTGCTCAAATCGTGCTACTTCGCTGGTCCCAAGGCAAGCCTGGTTGAATGCAAAAAAATTGATGCTGAAACTATTAGATGATGAAAGTCGCTTGCAGAAATGGTTTGGCAGTTTTGTTACCCAATTAGACCAGCAAGCAGAGGCTCTATTGCCCATACCCATCGATAATGAAATTGATAATCTAGCAGATTTCATGACCGAGCTTAACCATAGCGCGGGTCTCAGACGTAACGCTGTTTGCCGTTTTGCCTATCAGCAGCTGCAAGGTAGTAAAGAGACTGTTGTCTTATTTATCAATGGCTGCGAGTGGGATGTTAAACATCTTTCGATAGATTTGATCAAATTGGTGGCTGATTCCCGTTGGCTGAGTAATGAAGCGCTTAAGCCCTTTCTTAGGAGTGAAAAAAATCAAAGTTTCTTATATGAATTATGGCGTTTACAGTGGCTAGATATGGAATAGAAATTAGTTTAACCAATTGTTTTTAAATAAAAAAAATTCAAATTATTTGGTATAAATATTGCAACTCTATCAATCCAGGATAACCGTAGTTGGTGAGGAGCTTGCAATGTTAAATAAATGTAATTTGAGCCTTATTTTTATGTGTTTGCTTTTATCCAATTATTGTTTTGCTGTTGAGCGCCAAATTGCTATTACAATTGATGATTTGCCCTTTGTTGGTTTTGCCAATAATAATGAAGCCTTATTGAAACGCGAAGAGGCCCGCTTTTTAAATATTTTACAGCCATTAATTGACAATAATGTGCCCGTTACCGGTTTTGTAATTGCTGGTGCTATAGAGAAGGGCCAGTGGCAATGGTTGGAGCAATTTCAACAGGCCGGATTTGTTTTGGGTAATCATACCTATTCACATGCCAACTTGAATGCGATGAGTGCCAATAAATATAAGGTAGATGTTGAAAAAGCCGACAAAATTCTAGCGCCGTTAATGTCATCTCCTAAATATTTCCGTTACCCTTTTTTAGCAGAGGGAAAAGGCATAAAGAGACAGGAAATTCAGGATTATCTGGTGGCCAATAATTATATTGTTGCCCCTGTAACAATCGATAGCAAAGATTTCATCTTTAATGCCAAATTATACACAGTTCCTTCACGACTCAGAGCTCAAAAAATCAGACAAATAAAACCGCAATATCTTGCTTACATTTGGAATCAGACCTTAAGAACACAAAACTCAAAGAATTCAAAACAAATCCTTTTAATCCATGCAAATTTATTAAATAGTTATTGTATGAGCGATATTATTGAAATGTACAAAAAGCATGGTTATCATTTTATCAGCTTATCTGATGCCTTAAATCAGCCTCCATCAACAGCTGTGGTCTCTGAAGGCTTCAAGGAAGAAATGTTTGATGAGGAATCTTAGAGCTTGCCTCAGCTTACCCCGTTTCCGGGGCGAGATGAAATGTAGAAGGGCTTACTAAGACAGATCTCTTTTAGACCATGTGACGGTATGGCGTGGTAACAGTAACCAATAATGGCCTCTGTTTTTCATGTGTCCAGCAATGAAGGTTGCTCTTTCACCAGCACCCCAGTAAACATCGCCACGTACTAGACCACGAATGGCTCCACCTGTATCTTGGGCAATCATTAAACGTTGCAAATTTTCTTCATGGTCAGGATTTTGTTCGCCAGGTCTGGTGGTTTGCAGCCAAAGCGGTGCACCTAAGGGAATCCATTTACGATCGACTGCTAAAGAATATCCTGGAGTAAGTGGGACACCTTGAGCGCCTAAGGCTTCTTCCTTCTGTAATGAATGGAAGAATACAAAGGATTTATTCTTGTTTAGAACATTATCCATTTTCTCAGGATTCTCTTCCAGATAGCGTTTAATATGCTGCATTGAGGCATTATGTTTAGTCATTACACCCCGTTCTATGAGCACTTTGGCAATAGCTGTATAAGGGGCTCCATTTTGGCCTGCGTAACCAAGGAACATGTTAGAGCCATCAGTTAGCGCCACTGTACCGGAACCTTGAATTTCTAAAAATAATCTATCCACATGGCTATTAACCCATACAAGCACTGGTGCTGTTTTTGCGATAGCGCCTTTATTTATTTCGGCCCGAGTATGGTAAGGAATTACCTGATTTCCAGCTAAACGACCGATTACACGGCGATTTTTAAGAGCAGGATCAAAGAGCTCCAGATTAATCGTTACCAGATTAGATGGCAGACCATAAATGGGTACATCGTATTCTTTTGTTTTAGTTCTGCTGCCGTGTAAAAGGGCCATGTAATATCCAGTAAATAAACCACGCACAGGCTTCTTGTCAGTAAATTCAACTGGTGTGAACCAATGCTGGAAAAATTTTCTAGCAAGTTTTTCTGAAACTGGGTTAATTGCCAAAGCTTCTCGACAGGCAGGTTGCCAATCTTTAGCTTTCAAATCGATGTATTCGCTGCCCACTGCCTGTTCTGGATCTTGTCGTAAAAAAGTTTTACAGGAAATCTGAAAAGCGGCTAACGATTTTTTTACCTTGGCCGATTCCCAGCCTGGTAATTCTGCAAATGTTTTTTGCTGCATGCTAACAGATGGGGGTTGTGGTTGAGGTTTGGGCTCTATCTTGGGTAGGCTACGATACCACCATGAAAATAAAGCAAGTACAAGTAGGGCAAATAAAATAAAAGTATAAAATATTTTTGTTTTCATAATTGGTCATGTTTTATTCGAGTTGACGCTAAATTTTACATGAATAAATGGTAAATGCAAGGCTTTTTTTTGTCTGTTGAGTCTAACCCTATGTAATATAATTATTTAATTTAGAAAATAAAACGTTGTCCCGGAATGATAAAACCCAGAAATCCCTCTCTTTTGGCATCTGGTAGATCGCCATCATTATAATCATATAGCCACATCTTCTTTTTAATTTCTGGACCAAGTGTTTTCAATTCCTGGAATCGAGCATGTTGACCACTGGAATATTCAGAGGTTTCACAATCCTGAAAAATAAGATCAGCTTTGTCATAAATTTTCTGAAAACAATCGGGAGAAAAGCGGGTATCCGTAGATAGGAATATTTTATGGGAACTATTGCTTATGAATAGGCCATAACTCGGCATGATGACATTATTAGAAATATAATGAAGGGTTTTTATCAATTCAAACTTATAACCTTCCCATATGAAGCTGTTATTTTGTATGTTTTGAATATCAAAATAAGTGGATAAAGAGGCCTCTTCATTTTCAATGGAGGACATACCGCCCCTCAAGACAGTATTCCACAGCATATCAATTAAATCATCAGAGATGTAAAGCGCAGGTTTTTGGGAATCAATAAAACGCTTGGTAAAGCCTAACCATTCAAGCCCACCAGTGTGATCGCAATGTAAATGGCTAATGTAAACTGCATCAATATCACTGTGGCAATATCCCTGGGCATGGAGGGAATGTCTGACATCGTTACCACAATCAATAAGTAGCTTTTGGCCAGAATCACTTTCAAGCAACATATTTGATTGAAATTTATTTTCATCTAAACAGAAGGCTGCAGAAGCTCCGAGGAATAATAATTTCACCTAAGATCCTTCATTTACTTATAATATTAATTAAATACCTTACCAGATTGAGATACAAATGGTAAGCCCATTCTATTATGATAGTCCATTTGTTGAGGACTAGCTTGGATTCACCACCGCCCATTATTCTAAATTAAGAGACAGAACTAGCTAACCAGTCTGTAATTTTTTTATGCTGTTCAAGTTCAAGTAAAGCAGGAGCATGTCCGGCATCATCCACCTCATAGACGTCAACATTGGGATGGCCTCTTTTCATTTTTTTTATATGTTCAGGAAGTAAAAGATCAGAATGCTTTCCTCGAATTACTAAAACAGGGCAGCTTATGTTTTGCCAATAAGACCAGAGATCGATATCAAATAGAACTCCTTCCAGCGCTTTATGTGGACTGTAAAATAATTCTTTTACCGATTGCCATTTTAATTTTAATTCGTGAATACCAGGATCAAATTTTGATATAAATAGACCAGGAGAACGTTCTCTAATGCTGTGTTTGGTAAAATGTTCCCATTGTTCTTCAGTTAAATTGCCGAAGTCGGCATATATTTCTTTAAAATAGACCTTCGCCTCTTCCTTGGATTTAAATTCCGGCTCCTTTGCAGTATATTTTGCCAGGCGCCATAAGGCATGTATTGGTACTTGTGGACCAACATCATTGAGTACAAGACGACGAATTGGTGAATCAGGCAATGCAGCCATCATCATCCCTATAATTCCTCCCATTGAGGTACCTATCCAGTCAATCTTAGCTGCAGCCGTTCTGCCAATGAGAATATTCATATCCATAAGATAGCGTTTGAAGGTATAATCATGAGGATTTTTAAGCCAGCTAGAGTCGCCGCGACCAACGATGTCGGGACAGAAAACATGGTGGCCATTTTCTCCTAAAAATTGCCCCAGGGCATCGAAATCGCGGCTGTTTCGCGTTAGACCATGGACGCAGATAACAGCAGAAGAATCCCCATCAGCTTCGCCCCACTCAGTATAAGCCACGCGATGATAGCCTTGTTTTGATGCGCAGAGAATAAAATTCTGCTTCATAGGTTGTTTTCCTCAAATTTACAGATTGTCAGATAGTGACCTAATCTAGAGTTTTTCCCTAAGTCTGTTTTTTTAAATTTTCAGTTAACAATATAGTACAGAACTTTGCTCTTGTACTTCCCCCCCCTCCCAGATCTCCCTACCATTCTTTCTATTTTTTTCCTATTTATCTCCTTTCTCTAAAGTCCACGGCTTATCTGCAGATTTTAATATCAGAGGAAATCATGGGATCTTGCGGTCAGGCTGCGGGATGTAGCATAGGGGTCTTCATCCCTATTAATGCTCCGCCCCATGATCTGGCAAGATGGTGCTCCATAGGGGCGGATGGGGGGTATCTTTGCGTTCCTAAAGCATTAAACTATAAAGAATGGCTGAGATAGCAATAAATCCTATTAAACTTATAAAAATATTTGCTATCGGTTGGCGGTATTTTCGCATTGCTGGTATTTTCAAAATCGCATACATAGGCATTAAAAATAGAATTATTGCAATAACAGGGCCCCCCAGGGTTTCAATCATAGTTAAAATATTGGGGTTAACTGTTGCAACAATCCAACAACTAATAATCATAAATGCTTCAATAATGGTATATAGCTTTGGGCTGCTAACAACCTTAGAGCGCGCACGCAAGGACTTAACAATTAAACCATGCAAACCTTCACTTGCGCCGAGATAATGACCTAAAAAAGATTTTGCTATCGCTATGAAGGCTATTAGCGGCGCGATATAAGCGATAAGAGGGGTATGATAATGGTTAGCCAAATATGAAAGGATTGAGATATTTTGTTTTTTAGCTAAAGCCAGATCTTGAGGAGATAAACTTAAGACGCAGCTGAATACAAAAAACATGACGGTGATAACCATCATCAAATGGCTGAATTTTAATATTACTGAACTTTTTTCCTCAGCGTCCTGGCCATAAGTCTGCTTTTGATTAACGGCAAAGGATGAAATAATTGGCGAATGATTGAAGGAAAATACCATAACAGGAATGGTGAGCCACAGGGTCTTTATAAAACCATGACCAGTGCCAATTTCAGTTCCTAAGTTTGAATGAAAGATTGAATCATTCCAATGAGGTATCAGATAAAGGGATAATAAAATAAGTATAAAAACAAAAGGATAGACTAGCACGCTCATTGATTTTACGATAATTTCCTGGCCAAAACGAACAATCGCCATCAAACCCATGATTAAAATTATAGCTAGTAAGGCGCGAGGCGGAGATTCTACACCAAGCTGGTTAACAAGGAAGCTTTCTGTTGTGTTGGTTATTGCAACCGAATACATTAGCAAAATTGGGTAAATGGCGAAAAAATAAAGGATTGTCAGTAATTTTCCGATAGTACTTCCAAAATGCTCCTCAACAACCTCGGTAATATCATTGCTTGATGATGAACCTGAAAGTACAAAGCGGCATAAGGCCTGATGGGAGAAAAAGGTCATGGGAAAAGCAAGTAAGGCCATAATAATAAGAGGCCAGATACCATGTAAGCCCGCATTGATTGGAAGAAAAAGTGTACCGGCACCAATTGCAGTACCATAAAGGCTTAACATCCAAACCGTGTCTTGTTTACGCCATTTTAAATAGGAATCAGTTAGTTCTGGCGTTAATACAGTTACTCCATCATGCGACATAAACATCTCCATCACAGCAATAAATTGCAACTCACTTAGCCAAAAATTCCATATTACATGGCTTACTCCCAATGCTCAATTCTCATGTTATCTAAAGTTGAGAGGCAAATCAAGTCCTATATTTAGTCAATCTGTTTATTGCGGAGGCTTTTAAGAGGCGTTAATCTTACTTTTCTAATGAAAGGAATTCAAGTGTTTTGCAAATATTAGGTATCAAAAACAAATGTTTAAATTGATTTGCAGCCTCAATTTTGACGTTAATGTACTATACTTCATCTGCTAGCTGAACGAAGGAGTGAGAAAATGGCTCGTGCAATCAAATCCAGGAGTCCTAAAGATTCTAATGAGGACCATTTACAATACTACCTGGATATCCTGGACTCTATGCCCAATATCGTTTATTTGCTTGATAGGAACTGCTGCCTGACCGGTTCCAACGTTAATTTTCGAAAAGAATTTAATTTACAACATCGCGAAGATAACTTAGGGAATCCTCCCTATAAAATTTTACACTCAATTGGAAATTGGTCAGAGGAACGAGTTGAGATGTTTAAACGTGATGATATAAACGTCATTTTGTCCGGAGAGTCCGTTCATGACATTGAAGAAACACCCGTTGTGAATGCAAAAAATGAAATTATCTATTACCAATCAACCCGAATTCCACTATTTAACAAAAATAAAGAGGTTATCGGCTTAGTCGGTATACTTACCGATGTAACTGAAATGAGAAAAATCAGAGAACAATTCGACAAAATTAAGAAGCAACTGCAAAGTTATAATGCGCAGTATAAAAAATATTCAACAATAGAAGAAAATTTCAGTCACCAACCTTCAAACAATAAAACTCCAAAAGTGTTAATGGTTGAGGATAACTCAACCGCTCAGAAAGCAGCACAAGCCTTGCTTATGCAACTTGATTGTCATGTTGATGTAGCTGAATCTGGCGACAAAGCAACAGCCTTATTTCAGCCAGGAAAATACGATCTGGTCTTTATGGATATTGGTTTGGAAGATACCTCTGGCTATGTTGTGTCTAAAAAAATTCGACAACTGGAAAAAGGTACCAACTATCATGTGCCGATTATTGCGTTAACCGGTTATGAAGCCGACATTGTGAAATATGATTGTGATGATTACACCATGGAAGGAGCGCTCACAAAACCCCTAACTTCCGAACAAGCAAAACAAATTATTCAACATTACATTTATCATATAGACATACCTGTACATGGCTTAAAAACAATCAAAGGCAATTAAGGCATATTGACCTTAATTGCTTTTGCACTTTCATCTTATGATCTAAACTAAGGTTTTTAAAATAAAAAGAGCTGGGATGAACTTTACAGAAGACATGGTTTTGCAGTCATTAAAAAAACAAAATTATATTCAACTGCCATTTCCCCTTAGTAAAGATGCTATCAATGAAGCAATTGGCGCTTTTTTTAAGTTTTTAGAAGAGCCTGATTCTGTTAAAAATTATATTAATTTCACAATAGCACCCAACCATCGCCGTGGTGATGTCGGATTTAAGCATCGGGATGCCGGCACTCATATCTATAACGACTCGAAAGATTTTTTTCATTTCCATCCGGCTTTATTTGAGCGCTATAGCGATTTTCTCGCCAAAAATCCAGTGGTTTCTGATTTTATGCACAAAGCAAAACCTATTTGGGATCTGGTTTATAAAACGGTTTTTAGAATTTTAGGTTTTTTTGAAAAGGATTTTAACGGGACGGTTAACAAGGTTTTTGCTACAGAAAATGTTCATATTTTACTGCGATTTTTGAAATATGATTGGCAAGAGTCAGGTAAATATTTGGCAAAACCTCATTTTGATGCTGGTTCTTTTACCTTGGCAATTGCAGAAAGTTGTCCGGGTTTAAGAATCGGTGCCTGTCCTCAAAGCCTAAAAACAATTGTACATGAAGAGGGATCTGCAATTTTTTTGTTTTCGTCTAATTTCAAGCAAATTATTAATAGTGAAGAATTCGCCGCTGGCTGGCATGATGTTATCCAACTTGATGAAGCCTATCTAGGCAAACCTTTTGCGCGCTGGGCAATCGTAGCCTTTATTGAAGCTCATGGCGTAGAAGCATTACCGAGATCAGAAACGCATAAATGGTTTGTAGAGCAGGCATGATGCCTGTAAATCAAAGGTTCAGCAAGATGTACTTTATTTGCACTATACTTAGGATGTGCAATATGTCTTCAACGCATTAGGAGGCAATTATGAGCTTGCGAAGAGAGCAGGATGATGAATATCACTTTTCTTCAGACTATCCTTTTGAAGAGGAAAAGGATAGTGAAAAGATAAGCCACAAACGAGAGGTAAGAAAAATTCTGGAGGAAAGGCTTGAACGCAAACGTCTAAAAGAAGAATTTGATGAATTAGACGGAGAATTTGATTGGGATGAATTTAATCGCTAATTGAACGATTCTCAGCTGCAATAAGCGTGTTTTGCAATAATGTAACGATTGTCATTGGGCCAACGCCGCCAGGTACAGGGGTGATCCAGGCTACTTTTTTCTTAGCATTTTCAAAATCAATATCACCTCGTAAGCTACCATTTGGCAATCGATGCATGCCTACGTCAATGATAATCTGCTTTTCGTTAAACCAATCCACATTAACAACATCCTGAATACCGGTAGCAATTACAATGAGATCAGCAGAGCGGACAAATTTTTCCAACTCTCGTGTAAAGCGATGACAAATAGTTACGGTAGCTGCTGCCAGGAGAAATTCCAAAGCCATTGGCCGACCCACAATATTTGATGCCCCAATGACTAAGGTATGCATACCTCTAAGTGGGATTTGGTAAAAAGCTAATAGATTAATAATTCCCAAGGGCGTACAAGGTCGTAGCAAGGGATTACGCTGGACTAAACGTCCGATATTAGTGGGATGAAAACCGTCTACATCTTTATCAGGATGAATGCAGTCGATAATTTTATGAGGATCAATCGCTGCTGGTAAGGGCAATTGCACCAAAATCCCATCAATTTCATCGGAATTGTTTAATTTAACGATTAAATCCAATAATTCCTTTTCAGAGGTACTCTCAGGCAGATCATAGGCATAGGAATTAAATCCCACTTCATCACAGGCTTTTCGTTTATTGCGGACATAAATATTTGAGGCTGGATCCTGGCCTACGAGAATTACTGCCAAACCGGGCGGGCTACGGCCCTGCGCTACCAGTGTGTCTACAGTATTTTTAATATCATTTTTAAGTTGCGCTGCAGCTTTTTTACCGTCTAGGAGTTGAGCAGTCATAGTATATACATGAATTGATTTGTGCGGATTATGAAATAGAGTGCACTTTGATGCAATGATAATATCTAAATCTTTCTACAGATTAGGGTTGAAGGATTAAAGACCCTAGTTAAACAAATCTAGACAAACAAATCATGGTGTTATACATTGACCCTTTTTAGCAGGAAATACTCATGCGTATTGCCTTAGGGGTTGAATACGATGGTAGTCAGTATCATGGCTGGCAAGCGCAGACGGGTCTTCATACAATTCAACAGGTTTTGGAGTATGCATTAACCAAAGTCGCTGATCAGGATATCAGCGTTGTCTGTGCCGGCAGAACCGATACTGGAGTCCACGCAACAAACCAAGTTATTCATTTTGACTGCGATAAAGAACGAACTATTCGTTCCTGGATTCATGGCGCCAATTCCTATTTACCAAAGGATGTTTGTGTAAAATGGGGCCGAGAGATGCCTGACGATTTTCATGCTCGGTATTCTGCTCTGTCGCGGCGATATCGCTATATTATTTATAATTCGTCAATTCGTCCGGCACTTTTACGATCTAATGTTACCTGGCAGTATCGTCAGCTTGATCATAAATTGATGCAGGAAGCTGGTCAGTCTTTATTAGGTGAGAATGATTACACCTCTTTCCGGTCGGTTGAATGCCAATCAAATACCCCCATGCGTAAAGTGCATCAATTGCAGGTAACACGTACTGGTGATTTGCTGATGATTGATATTACCGCCAATGCTTTTTTGCATCATATGGTAAGAAATATTGCAGGAGTGCTGATTGCAGTTGGTTCAGGTAAACGTCCTGTCGCCTGGGTTAAGGAAGTTCTAGAGGCTAAAGATAGGCGTTTAGGTGCAGAAACAGCACCACCTTATGGTTTATACCTGGTTTCAGTTGCCTATCCTAAAGAATTTGGCGTGACCCAGGCAGATCCAGGACCTCTATTTCTTTGGGAGCGCTAATGTCGCGAGTGCGGATTAAGATGTGCGGGATGACTCGAAAAGAGGATATTGCCTATGCTGCTTTTTTAGGTGTCGACGCCATTGGTTTGATATTTTCGACTCAAAGCCCTCGGGTTATTACTATTAGCCAGGCAAAAATAATACTCTCCAATCTGCCACCCTTTCTTGATGTAGTCGCTGTTTTAGTTGATCCCTCACCAGTTTTGGTTGATGAAATTATTAACGAGCTACCCATTGGATTCCTACAATTTCATGGTGAAGAATCCGCAGAATTTTGTAACCAATTCTCTAAACCTTATATAAAAGCTATGCAGGTTAATCCAGAGGCAGCAATTTATGAATATGCTGAAGCTTATCAGCATGCTTCTGCTATTCTTTTAGATACGCCATCAGCAACAAGTCATGGCGGTACTGGCAACACTTTTGATTGGAAATTAATTCCAAGCAATCTGGCCAAACCTCTGATTTTAGCTGGTGGTCTTAAGACTGCTAATGTCAAAATGGCAGTAGACAAAGGTTCACCCTATGCTGTTGATGTATGCTCCGGTATTGAAGCATCTCCCGGCATCAAGGATCATGAGAAAATGAAACAGTTTGTAGATGCACTATGGGGCAAAAAATGACTGATAAAAAACTTCCTGATGAACATGGCCATTTTGGCCCTTATGGCGGCATGTTTGTAGCAGATACTCTTGTATTTGCATTAAAAGAGTTGGAAAAGGCTTATCGGCACTACAGCTCTGATCCAGAATTTTTAGCTGAATTACACACGGAGTTAAGCGATTATGTAGGACGGCCTTCATCTTTATATTATGCTGAACATCTATCTGCCAAAATTGGCGGAGCCAAAATTTATTTGAAACGTGAAGATTTAAATCACACCGGTGCGCACAAAATAAATAACACCGTAGGGCAGGGATTGCTTGCAAAACGGATGGGCAAAACTAGAATTATTGCTGAAACCGGAGCAGGGCAGCATGGTGTCGCTGCGGCTACTGTGGCTGCAAAATTAGGTTTTGAGTGCGTTGTTTATATGGGCTCAGAAGATATTAAACGACAGTCCTCCAACGTTTATCGTATGAAGTTATTAGGCGCTAAAGTAGTACCGGTAACGGCTGGCTCAAAAACCTTGAAGGATGCTTTAAATGAAGCAATGCGGGATTGGGTTTCTAATATTGATAATACTTTCTATATTATAGGTACTGTAGCTGGACCGCATCCCTATCCAGAAATGGTAAGAGATTTTCAAGCTATTATCGGTCGGGAAGCTCGTGAACAGATACTTAATAAAACAGGCAAACTTCCCGATGCATTAGTCGCTTGCGTCGGCGGCGGATCAAATGCTATCGGTTTATTTTATCCTTTTTTAGACGATAAATCGGTTGCAATTTATGGTGTTGAAGCTGCCGGAAAGGGGATTGAAACAGGTGAACATGCTGCCTCACTGATTGCTGGCAAGCCCGGAGTTTTACATGGCAATCGCACTTATTTGCTTTGTGATGAGAATGGTCAGATAAAAGATACCCACTCCGTATCTGCTGGGCTTGATTACCCAGGAGTGGGGCCTGAGCATGCTTATTTGAAAGATAGCGGACGAGCTAGCTATGTGCCCATTACCGATGAAGAGGCTCTTGATGCTTTTCGTACGTTAACTCAGGTGGAAGGGATTATTCCTGCCCTGGAATCTAGTCATGCACTGGCCTATGCAATGAAACTTGCTAAAACCATGAAGGCTTCACAGCAGATTATTGTGAACTTATCTGGGCGAGGGGATAAAGATATGCATACAGTGGCAAATATCGACAATATATCAATCTAACAGGTAATTTATGAATCGAATTGATAAAACACTGACAGAGCGTTTGGCTAGTAATAAAAAAATATTAAGTCCTTACATTACTGCAGGCGATCCAAGTCCTGAGCTCACTGTCCCTTTAATGCATAAACTTGTCGAAGCTGGCGCTGATATACTGGAAATAGGTATCCCTTTTTCCGATCCAATGGCGGAAGGCCCGGTAATACAGGCTGCTATGGAACGCGCACTCATTCATAATGTGGACTGTGATGTTGTGTTTGCAATGGTAGAGAAATTTCGTCAGCGTGATAAACATACTCCCATAGTGCTCATGGGCTATTTAAATCCCATTGAACAATATGGCTATAAAGAATTTGGCCTGCGCGCCAGGGAGGCTGGGGTTGATGGGACTATTATTGTGGATCTGCCGCCGGAAGAATCTGAGCTTATAGCGCCAATCTGGAATGCTCATGGCTTATACGCTATCTATTTATGCTCACCAACTACCTCTGATGAACGTATGGTAATGATCAACAGCTACGCAAAGGGCTATCTTTACTATGTCTCCTTAAAAGGCGTCACTGGCTCCAGTGATTTCAATGAAAAGAAAGTTCAATATTTATACGAATATAGAAAATCACAAACCAAACTACCCTTAATGGTTGGTTTTGGTATTAAAACAGAAGCAATGGCCGCAGAGGTATCGCAATTTGCAGATGGAGTAATCATTGGCGCAGCTCTGGTAGGCCGAATTTTTGAGGCTTACAATTCAATTGGCGGCGATCCGCTAGAAGCAGGTTCAACGTTCATACATGACATGCGACTAGCAATGGATAAACCTAAATTCATCC
This sequence comes from Tatlockia sp., assembly GCA_013812775.1. Lineage (GTDB taxonomy): Bacteria > Pseudomonadota > Gammaproteobacteria > Legionellales > Legionellaceae > Tatlockia. The sequence goes on from JACCSX010000310.1 coordinate 13,452, forward strand.
CTAAAGTGGACAAGAACGGAAATAAATTATGACTGAAAGCAGTGAAAAAAGAACACATTTTATTCGGCAATTAATCAGGGATGAATTGACATCTGGGAAACATAAGGAAGTTATTACTCGATTTCCTCCCGAACCAAACGGATATCTTCACATTGGTCATGCTAAATCCATTTGTTTGAATTTTGGTTTAGCTAAAGAATTTGATGGGCGTTGCTATTTACGGTTTGATGATACTAATCCCATTAAAGAAGAAGAGGAGTACGTGCAGTCAATTATTGAGGATGTACGCTGGCTTGGATTTGAATGGTCTGATATGACCCATTCTTCCGACTATTATCATCAACTCTATGACTATGCTGTTGAGTTAATCAAGCAAGATAAAGCCTATGTAGATAGTTTAAGCATGGAAGAAATTCGGGCTCATCGCGGTACTTTGCAAGAACCCGGCCGTGAAAGTCAATATCGCAATCGCTCAGTTGAGGAAAACCTTGATTTATTTGTCCGTATGAAAGCCGGTGAGTTCAAAGATGGAACCCATGTTTTGCGCGCAAAAATTGATATGCAATCGGGTAATATAAACATGCGCGACCCGGTTCTCTATCGTATTCGCCATGCTTCACATCAACGAACCGGCGATGAGTGGTGCATCTATCCTATGTATGATTATGCGCATCCAATCTCAGATGCCTTGGAAGAAATCTCTCACTCGCTCTGTACTCTAGAATTCCAGGATCATCGCCCATTGTACGATTGGTTTATTGATAATTTACCGGTTCCAGCCAAGCCTGTACAAACTGAATTTGCAAGGCTTAATTTATCTCACACCATCACTTCTAAACGCAAATTGAGGCAATTGGTTGAAGAAAAAATTGTTGAAGGTTGGGGCGATCCTCGTTTACCAACTTTAAGAGGGATGCGCAACCGCGGTTATCCACCCGAGGCTCTTAGACAATTTTGTGAAATTATCGGCGTTTCTCGCAGTGATTCAGTCATTGATATGTCTCTCCTCGAGGAATGCGTCCGCAGCGAATTAAACACCACAGCGAAGCGGGCGCTCTGCGTGCTTGATCCGCTAAAAGTGGTTATTGAAAATTATCCCCAAGACAAAGTTGAAATGTTAAACGCAGCCTTTCACTCCCAAAATCCCGATGCTGGTAGTCGCGCCTTACCCTTTAGCAAAGAACTGTATATTGAACGCAGCGATTTTATGGAAGAGCCTTCAAAAAAATATTTTAGGCTTGCTCCAGGTACAGAGGTTCGTTTAAGGCATGCTTATGTGATTCGTTGCACAGAGGTTATTAAAGACAGCCAAGGTGAGGTAATCGAATTACGTTGTACCTATGACGAAGATACCCTGGGCAAAAATCCAGTTGATAGAAAGGTAAAAGGCGTTATCCATTGGGTATCCTGTCAACATGCCCTCCCTGTTGAAATTTATCAATACGACCGTTTGTTTAACGATTCTAACCCCGCTCGCGAGGATGATTTTCTGCAGTTTTTGAATAAAGATTCTTTAAAAATCCAACAAGGATTTTGTGAACCCTCCTTACTGGAACAACCTTTGCAAGAAATCTTTCAATTTGAACGTCTAGGCTATTATGCCGTTAATCAGATTAACGACCAGAAAGTAACTGCTTTTCATCGAGTAGTGGGACTTAGAGATACTTGGGAAAAATAAAGCTCAAAGAGGCAGGCATGTTATCTATATATAATTCATTAACAAGAACTAAAGAAGAGTTTAAGCCAATCAAGCCTGGTAAAATTGCTATCTACGTCTGTGGTATAACTGTCTATGATCGTTGCCATTTGGGCCATGCGCGTTCGATGGTTGGGTTTGATGTCATTGTGCGATTTTTACGATCTCAGGGTTTTGAAGTTAAATATGTGCGCAATATCACTGATATTGACGACAAAATCATTGTTCGTGCCAATGAGCGTGGTATTTCAATTAATGAACTAACTGCGCAATATATCAAGGCAATGCATGAAGACACAGTAGCATTAAATATTTTGCCGCCTGATGTCGAGCCACGCGCCACAGAGCATATCGATTCAATCATAAAACTTATCGAACAGCTAATTGAAAAAGACTACGCTTATGCTAGCACTAACGGTGATGTTTGCTTTCAGGTTGAACGTTTTAAAGAGTATGGCAAATTATCAAACAAAGATCTCGAGGGACTTGTGGCAGGGTCGCGGATTGAAATTGTCAAAGAAAAGCGCTCTCCGCTCGATTTTGTACTATGGAAAAAAGCGAAACAAGGAGAGCCTAGTTGGCCTTCACCCTGGGGCGATGGTCGACCAGGCTGGCATATTGAATGCTCTGCGATGGCAATGGAAGAATTAGGTGAGCACTTTGATATTCATGGCGGTGGTCTTGATTTACTATTTCCACATCATGAGAATGAAATTGCCCAAAGTGAAGCTGCAACTGACAAATGTTTTGCCAATTATTGGTTACATGTAGGCATGTTGCAGGTCAATAATGAAAAAATGGCAAAGTCAGTGGGTAATTTTTTCACAATTGTAGAGGTTTTAAAAAAACATCATCCTGAAGTTGTCCGCTACTTTTTATTAAGCTCTCATTATCGCAGCCCGCTCAATTATTCTGAGGAAAATCTACAAAACGCCGGCAAAGCCTTGGAGCGCCTCTATCAATCTATAAAAGATATTGATATTGATATTTGTGAAACAGAGCTTGATTCTAATTGGCTGGAACAATTTAATTCCTCTATGAATGATGATTTCAATACGCCGATTGCCTTATCAGTTTTATTTCAATTAAGTCATGAGGTCAATAAAACCAATTCCCCGCAACTTGCCTATACTTTAAAACATTTAGCCTCCATTTTAGGACTTTTACAAACTGTGCCAGATTCATTTTTGCAAGCCGGTCTTGAAGTGGAAGAAAAGGAGCTGATCGAGAATTTAATTCAGGAACGGTTGCGTGCAAGAGAAGAACGTAACTGGGCTAGAGCCGATGAGATTAGAACTATTTTGACCGAAAAAGGGATTGAATTAGAGGATGGAGCAGGTGGAACGACTTGGCGTAAGCGATCTACTAATTTTACAAACGTTTAATATGGATGCAGTTCAGCGTAATCAAGAATTCCATTTACAAAGAAGAGAATAGCTTCCCATTAAAACCCTGTTGCACTGCATTTAATCAAGCTTTTCTACCGCGGCAGCGCAAGCGCTGCTAAACTTCTTTCACAGAAAAGCTAAGTGACTAGATTGATGGCTAGGAAAGTCATTTACAGCATGCACTTTATTAGCGTTAAGTATTAATAACGGCGATCCGTTCGCGGTCAGGAGGAGCGAGAGCGACGTCTCGAACCGTCAACTTCGATCTTTTAACAAGGAGCAAAAAGCGCTTAATAATAGACATATTAAAATTTAGAAACGCCTTAAGACGCTATATTCCTCAACAATCGCTTTAGTTCCGTATTAAGTAGAAGATCGAGGCTGACGGTTCGAGACGTCGCTACTCGCTCCTCCTCACCGCGTACGGATTGTTCCATTCTTAACTAAGTCCTAATTTATTACGGCAACACCCTTTCCCTAACCTCTTGATTCTCAAAACATCTCTAAATTCGTGCATAAATTATGCATAAATTTAGTTGTTAAACGCCAAAAACTGAACTAAGTTTATTTTAATGAACCAAAGGATCCAGAAAGGAGTCAAGATGTGGGACCCATTAGGTGAGTTAGAAGATGCATTGGCCTATATGTTTGAACTTCAGAAAACACATCGCCAAGGAAAATACCTTAATCCCTTAGTCGAAAAACTAAAAAGGGCTATTGATGATTATAAAAAAGATCCTGCAAATTTTTCAGCTTTGACTACAGCTATAAGCAATGCCTACCCAGTTATTGAAAATTATGTCGATAGCTACAAGGTTAAACAAAAAATGAAAGCCTTGTCAGGAGTTAAGGCGGAATCAATCAATGTGTCTGAATGTGTAAACAGCGGTAAAGACTCTGAAACGGAATTTATTTCCTGGTTATCATCAAAAATTGGTAAAAATTTTGCGGATCTTAGCCATGATATGCAAGTACAAGTGCTTTTAAGCGAGCAAACTGAAAAAGAATTAAGAGTTAAACTAGGTGTGCATTTACACATTGAGCCTGATTTTTTATTTAATCTGGCGCTCAGGTCTTCATCTAATTTTATTAAACTGATAAATAGTCGTCTTGGATTTAAATTTGAAAAACATCAGGTCGCCAGGGCGATATCTCATCATGGCGATACCATGATTGATGATACTCTTAAACCTCATGAACAGGTCGATAAGCTAATTGCTTTTCTCGATAAGAAGTTATCACCAAAAGGCTATTCTATTGAAAAGCTGCTGAATGATCCGATTGCAAAAACCGAGTTGGAAAAAATGCAGATCATTCAGCTATACCAAAGCCAAGAATATAGAAATCGGCAGGACTATGGCTTAGATCAACCTAACCCTAATTAACAGATCCTGTTACAGAATAATCCCTATGCAAATCCTTTAAATCCGTTGACATTTGTAAGTAGGGATTTAAGCATTCTGCAAAGTATTTTTCGGAATTTCTTGCTACAAACATCTTGGCAATTGAAAAGCGTTGTTCATCGCTAATGGTATTATCACGCAATTGCTCAATCGTACGAAGACTTGCATCACTGGAAAAAAAGCCGTTCAATCCTAAAATCCCTGATAACCCACATACTCTTGAAGATTTATATTCTCTATATTGTTCCAGAGCTAAGTCAAGCTGTTCCTGACTAAACCCAGGATTGCATTTATCATCGCTATTAAGGAGTGTATGTCTGACCGATGAGGGTTTGAATATTTTCAATTTGTCCTGCGGCCTAAGGGGGCCCGTGTAATAATCCACCCTGACAGTTCTGTTGCTGTAATCTACATTTTTATTATCTTTTAGCGCATCATTAAAAGCCTGAGCTAGTTGTGGAGCTTGCTGTCCTGCATTAAAGAAAAATAATTTGATATGCAGTTTTGAATCCTTTGGATTAGTAAATAACTTATCTTCTATCATCTCGTCTGCAATGTCTGGTACCAGTTTACTATATTTTCCATCAGCTAATCGAAGATGTGCACTTAAACTTGGTTGAGAACGAGCAATTTGACTCGATATATTAGATCGTTTTACAAAGGAGCTAATCTTGCCTGCTTTTCCGTGCACAAGTACATAAATTTTTGTATTTTCAGGTAAATTTGCTAATCCTTTTTCTCCGCTATAGCTGACAACAACTTCTTTATTTTTATCTTTTGTTGATTGCACCCATTGTTCGATTGAGTCGCGGAGTCTTGGCGGAACTTCGTTTTTTTTAAAAGGCACATAGATATAAGTCATTTTGAGATACTCTTTTTGGTGAAAGTAACAGTACTGTAAAGATTTGTTAGATAATACCAAAGAATTGTTTCTCTGTAAATAATTAGACTTAGTGTTTCTTAAATGGGCATGCAGATAACTGAAAAAGATAATAAAATGGGGATGATTAGAGCTGGGTTTAAAAACTGCTAGCTAATGTTGACTGGTGACACGAAGAATTTCAGCGAGCGAGGTATCGCCAGCTAGAACACGCTTAAAACCATCCTGGCGAATTGTGGGCGTTGCTGGACGAAGGTAATTATCAATGATTTGCAGATTTTCATTACGGTGAATCATGCCGCGTAACGTTTCATCAATTGTTATTAGTTCATAGATACCTGTTCGCCCTCGATAACCTAATTGGTTACAGAGGTCGCATCCCCTGGGTTCACTGACTTTTGAAATATCGGTACTTGCATCAATTCTCATTAACTCAAGTTCATCATCACGAAGAAGATGAGGCGTTTTACAGTGCGGACAGAGTTTTCTTACCAAGCGCTGCGCAATTAAACCAACAATGGATGAGGATAATAGAAATGATTCAACACCCATATCATGGAGCCGTGTCAAGGCACCCAGAGCTGAGTTTGTATGTAAAGTTGATAACACTAAATGGCCAGTAAGGCTCGCTTGTACAGCAATTTCAGCAGTCTCCAGATCGCGTATTTCCCCGATCATTACAACATCGGGATCCTGCCGCAAAATAGCCCGTAAACCTTTAGCAAAAGTCATTTGTACTTTGCTGTTAACTTGAGTCTGGCCTATTCCTGGTAAATCATATTCAATAGGATCTTCAATTGTTAAAATATTACGGCTAACTTGATTGAGCTCAGTCAACATGGCATAAAGGGAAGTCGTTTTACCGGAACCCGTTGGCCCTGTGACTAAGATAATGCCATGAGGTTGAGCTATCATTTGGCGCATGGCAGCCATTGTTGGCATAGGCATACCTAAAAGACTTAAATCAAGTTGAGCAGCCTGCTTATCTAAAATTCGAAGAACAATGCGTTCACCATGATTTGAGGGCAGGGTTGATACACGCACATCAATATTATGGCCGCCTATACGAAGTGTAATCCTGCCATCCTGCGGAATACGTTTTTCGGCGATATCCAGTTTTGCCATAACCTTGACACGGGAAATAACAAGAGGTGCAATAGCACGTTGAATTTCCAAAACTTCATGCAATACGCCATCTATGCGATTTCGAACGAGAACGCGATTTTCATAGGTTTCAATGTGAATATCAGATGCTTTTTGTTTGATAGCCTGTGTAAACAGAGCATTTAATAAACGAATAATGGGAGCATCGTCTTGGTTATCAAGTAAATCTTCGCTTATCGGAAGCTGCCCGGCAAGTAAGGTTAAATCGATGTCATCTTCCATACCCTCTGCAGCATCAAGAATAGAGGATTGCGATTCATATAGCTTTGCTAAATGTTGTTGAAACTCAGTCTCGTTGACTTCTTTGAATTTGAATTCACCTTGCAATAAACGTTTAACCTCAGTCAGAACTTGCAAGGAAGGATTAGGTAAATGATAAACAGTTAGGCCATCGCTTGATGGAACAGCAATAATACCTTGCGTTTTAGCAAAGTTATAAGGCAGACGTTTTAATTTATCAATCGTTTCCATATTGTTATTTCATCGGTGCTATAAGCGGTTTGGGTCTACGGCAGAAGGGTTTAGGGAGCTTTGCCTGAGTTAAAGGGGGTAAAATCATGCTTTCATTTCCTTTGACATAAGGCTCCTGACGTAACATTTGTAACTCATATTGCCTGATATCATTGTATTTGGCGCCAGAAATTTCAACTGCATCCCGCTCAGACCTTAAAATAACTGGCCTGATAAATACCATCAATACGCGCTTCTCATGGTTACTATTATTATGTTGCAGAAAACGCCCAAGGCCTGGTATATCGCCAAGTATAGGAATTTTTCTGTTGTCATTCCCTAAGCCATTTTGAATTAAGCCGCCGAGGACAACAATATCACCACTTTCAACATGAACAGAGGTAACGATGCTAGAGATGTCAAAGGTTGGATTAGTTGTATTATTGAGAGAAGAAGGATCAATAGTGTCATTGCCCTGATCAATCTGCAGTTGAATGCCTCTTCCCCGTGTGATTTGTGGCCTAACATAGAGATGGAGTGCCACGTTAACACGATTAAAGGTTTCGTAAGGGCTACCAGCTGCAGTTCCACTGGCATTATTAGGGTAGGTGGAAGCCGCAACGGAGACTTGTTTACCTACCAGAATTTTGGCTTGTCGATTATCCAATACCACTACAGAGGGCGTCGATAGGATGTTGGCTTTTTGTTGTCGAGCCAAAGCAAAAATCTGGGCCTGATAATCAATAATTGGCGATTTTGTGCTGATAATTGCAAAACCTGGTCTAAAACTATCTGGTCTCCCATTTCGAACATTCGACCCCCATTCGATTCCTAAGTTTTTCACATCATTTTCATTGACTTCAGCGACAAGCGCCTCGATTAACAATTGTGCTGGACGGATATCCAACTGACGAATAACTGCTCTTAAAATGCGGATAAGACTTGCAGGGGCATTGATGATGACTGAATTAGTATTGGGTTCGGCTATTATTTGTACCGTGGGTTTAGTCGAGCCTTCATTTTGTGTTGGAGCACCAGAGGTATTTGGGGTTGCTCCTGCAGTAGGTTGAGGTGGTGGAGGATTATTAGTTGCAGAGCTGTTATTTGAACTCGATGAACCATTGGCAAGATTTGAGGCAGGGTTAGTGCTGTCAAGTACGGGGACGGTAATCGTCCCGATCGTGGTGCCAACGTTCCCGCTGAAATTAGCTTGAGCAATCCCCGCAAGAATTGGAACTAAATCTTCGGCTCGCAAATAATCCAGGTAAATGACTTGGGTGTTGCTATCAAAGGCAGAATTGCTTTGGTTATCGAGCTGATGAATCAATAATCGTAATTTGATGCGTTCAGTTTTAGATCCGCTAAGTAAAATGGCATTAGAGCGATCATCTACAGCCAGCATGGTTTGGGTATGGGAGCCGCCAGCGCCAGCTTGTGTTTTAATTAAATCTTTCATGGTAGCGGCGACATCCATCGCTAAGGCGTGTTTAAGATGAACGACATCAACTCCATTGGATGATGATGTATCTACCTGCCTTATAATTTTTGACAACTGTTTAATATTAGAGGCTCGACCTGAAAGAATAAGCATATTCGAGGGAGAATAAGCGGAGACAGAGCTCCATTGGGGCATTAATGGGCGTAATACTGGGACTAACTGTTCCGCGGGTACATAATGCACTGGTATAACTGCAACCATCATGTCATCGCCACGGGGAGGACTCCCAGGTGTATAAATATGATCAGGTGAAATTGTCTTGGCTTCAATGTTTGGGACGATTTTAATTACATTACCGCTAGGGACAGCAGCGTAGCCTGAAACTTGCAACATAGAGAGGAAAACCTGATAAAGCTCTTTATCAGACATGGGCGTGCTTGATGTAATTGATATCTTACCCTGAACGCGAGGGTCAATGATGAAATTCTTGCCAGTGACCCGTGAAACTTCCCCAATGACAGCTCTGATATCAGCGCCTCTTAAATTCCATAATTTCCTGGGAGCTCTTTCTTCAGGATTTACTTTTTCATGGGGAGGTTGGTTTTCATTATTAGATGTTAGAATTTGTGGAATTAATGTTAAATTTTCTGTGTTTAGAGTTGACTGTGTGACAGAAAAGGAGGGTTTGTTTATTGTGAGAATCGGACTAATTTTATCCTGGGTTTCTTCAATCAGTTTTTTTTCTAATTCTTGAGCTTCCTGGAGCTCATTAACAGGACCAATATTTACATAATAATTTTTATATTCAGCCTGATGCTCAATATATATAGATTGGCTAATTATGGAAGAAAGTTTGAGTTTTAGCTGCAATGCATTATTTTCATGGGGGAAAGCGCCAACTCGAATCATATAAGCTGGTCTACCGTCAATACTAATTGTTTTGATAGTTAGGTTAGTAGCATGGGCAAATATTATGAAAAGTTGTAGCACTATGTAAAACGCAAGTTTTCGCATTAAACAACCATTAAAAAATTGTAATCCCACTCAAATGTGGTAAGGCTATAAGACCTAAACGCTTACAGCAGCAATCCAGTTCAACATCATAACCAAATTTATCAAGATACAATAGCGCTTTTAGCAAATCAATGAAAGGAGCTTTGCCAATTAGGCACGATTAATTGAGTCTTAATGTCGGAGATCCCTTAATGTGAATTTTGAATTAATGTGGGTTTTATGTTATCAACCTGATAGATAAATCGAGAAGAAAGAGTATAATCTTTTCATTTTTTCAAGAGAGCTAAGCTATGCGTATTCTAAAAATTTTGTTAAATCTTGTCATTATTTTATCTGGTGTTTATATTGTTGGCGGATTTTTAATTCCCTCCGAATGGAAGGTTTCACGTTCGATCGCTATTCATGCAAATCCTGAGCAGATTTATCCTCTTGTAAGCAATTTCAAAGAATGGGAAAAATGGTCTCCCTGGAATTCGCAGAAGGATGCAAGCCTGCAATACTCTTATGAGGGTCCAGAAGTGGGCGTTGGTGCTAAGCAAAATTGGGTAAGTGAGAAAATGGGTAAAGGTTGGATGCAGTTTAGCTCAGCGAATCCTGAAACTGGTGTTGCCTATGATTTCTTTATCGATATGGGAAGAATGCAGTCCTCTTTACAAGGCAAGATTGAATTTGCTAAAGAAAATGATGAAACTTTAGTGACCTGGACAGACCGAGGTGCTTCTGGCAAGAGTTTTATGAAACGTTGGATGAGTCTTCTGATTAAGCCGATGCTTGGGAAAGATATCAATACAGGCCTTAAAAATTTAAAATCCATGGCCGAGAAAGGCTAAAGGCTAATCACAAAGCGCCAGAGCAACCGATTTATCAATCCATTTTATATCTGATGGCGCTTTGTAATTTATAAAACTATTAATTAGCAGAGCTGGTGATTGGTCAACAATTATCATATCCCGATGCACTTGTTTTAAAAATCCTTGTAAGACTGCATTATCTAAAAACTTCAGCAGATAATCATAATATCCAGCAATATTAAGTATGCCGCAGGGTTTTGCATGATGGCCGAGCTGACCCCAGGTAAACATCTCAAAAAACTCATCCAAGGAGCCTGGGCCGCCAGGAAGCATTATAAAGCCATCGGCCAGTTCAGAAATTAGAGCTTTTCTTTCATGTATGGAATTTACAACATGTAGCTCAGTTAATTCTCCATGGGCAATTTCTACATCAAATAAAGATTTGGGAATAACACCAATCACAGCGGAACCATTTTGAACCATTC
>JACCSX010000184.1 GCA_013812775.1 Tatlockia sp.
TTTTTTGATGTTATTTGGAAAATATTTAGACGGTCATCATTTAAAAACCAAAAGAATCGTACTTTTGAGAAATCTCTACCACTGCAGGGAGATCCCTCGCTTCGCTCGGGATGACGTGGGGAGTTACTTTTTTTTTAAGTAGAGGTTGAAATATTGTTAGCCAAGTACAATTTGCTGTCCCGGCTTCAATTGGCCCTTGCCAATATTCGGATTTAATTGAGTCAGTGTCTTTACATCCGTGTTATTTCTTTTGGCAATTGCGCTTAAACTGTCGCCTGTTTTAACAGTGTAGGCCCCATATTGTACAATATGTTTCCAAATAATAAGTTGAGTACCTGCCTCTAAGGGCGAGTTAGACCTGATATTATTCCAATTTTGAATGCTAGCGGTACTGACCTTGTATTTATTTTCCAAGGTTAGGTAACTATCACCGGGCTGGACAATGTGTACAACCTTGTAGATTTGGGAGCTAATTGGCTTATCAGGTTTTACACTAGACGTAATTGGTTTTAGAGCGTAAACAGCAGTGTTTTTCGTGCTTGGAATTAGTATATATTGTCCAATTTCTAATTTATCAGTTTTTAGTTGATTCAACTCGCGAATAAGCTTTGTTGTGGTAAAATAGTGCTGCGCAATGGATTCAAGGACATCACCCTTTTGCACCTGATGACGAGTCCAGCTAACTCGCTTTTCTGTAGGCACGCCGGCAAGGTTACGGCTAAAATTCGCTACCTTAGCTCTGGGGATGAGTAATTTAAAGGGTTGATAAGGTGCTGTTGTCCAGCGGTTGTAACCAGGATTCAGTTTAATAAGATCCCGATAAGAGATCCCAGCAAGTTTAGCAGCCTGATTAAGATCAATCTGACTACCAATATTGACCTCTTCAAAATAGGGTTCATGCGGGATATCAGGTAGAGTGATTCGGTAACGCTCTGGATACTGAATAATTTCGGCAAGAGCTAGTAAACGAGGGACATAAATTTTTGTTTCAGTTGGTAAGGGAAGGGCCCAAAAAACTGTGGTTTTATTACTTTTCACAGCGCGCGAAACAGCTCCTTCGCCGGCATCATAGGACGCAATTGCAAGAATCCAATTGCCATTAAAATATCGATTGAGGTAACTAAGATAATTAAGAGCAGCCTTAGTGGAAGAGGGAATAGCTCGCCGCGCGTCAAACCACCAATCTTGTTTTAATCCCCAATAAGTTCCAGTCGCTGGCATTAACTGCCACAAGCCTGCCGCACCTACAGCTGAATAGGCAAAGGGATCATAAGCACTTTCTATCATTGGTAAAAGTGCAAGTTCACCAGGTAATCGTCGGCTTTTTATCTCATTAACTATATGATAAATATAAGGTTCCGAGCGTGCTAACTGCTGTAAGTAACCTTTGTGAGCAAGAAACCATTGTAATTGTGCCTGCACTTCGGGTTGGTTAATATCATGATTTAAAGTGAATTGGCTACGTAAAACATCCCAGACGTTGGGAGTTATGCTTGAGTGTATACAGTTTGAATAAAGAGAAAGGCTGGAAAGAAAAACAAGCAAACTTAAAAGTCTAAATTTCAATGTCAAAGCCTGTTTTTTAATCAGAGGCTGACAGTGTACTAAATAATCCTGAAAAAAGCTCTAGCAGGGTAGCCTTGATTTTTGCGGTCTAAACAAGGTTTTATATGCGATGAGTCAATTTAAAAATGATCTTTCTCTGACCTGATGCGTTTAAAGACAGATAAAGAGTCACTATCTTTTGAGCCATTTAGCCTGGCAAAGGCTTGGACACTTTCAACCTGAGTTCGAAAAAAAGGGTTAATTTCTTTTTCAACGCCTATGCTGGAGGGCAGCGAGCATGGATTTTTTCTCGCTAACAGGCGCTGAGCATATCTGCGAATCCTGAGATTATCGGGCTCTACTCTGGCTGCGAAACGGAGGTTTTTCTGGGTATATTCATGCGCGCAAAAAACCTGCGTTGCATCAGGTAATTTTTTAAGCTTTTGCAATGAATCGTGAAGCTCTTCAATCGTTCCGTCAAATACCCGCCCGCAGCCTGCTGAGAACAAGGTATCGCCACAAAAAAGCCAGCCATAATTTGATTCATAATAACTGATATGGGTGGAGGTATGTCCAGGAGTGGCCAATATTTGAAATTCACAGGAATTGATCTCTAAAACCTCCCCGTCTTTAAGTGTATGCGTTAGTCCTTGAATGCGAGGATCTGCAGGTCCATAGACTTCAAGTTTTGGATAGGTTTGAAGAAGTTCTGCTGTTCCACCAATATGATCATGGTGATGATGGGTCAACAGGATTGCTTTGAGGAGTAGGTTTTCATTTTTCAGATATTTAAGTACAGGTTCCGCTTCTCCAGGATCAACACAGACAACCTGACGATCAGTATCATTAATTATCAACCAGATATAATTATCGTAAAACGCTGAAACTGATTTTATATTCATCTTCAAACTCCTCTGCTATATCACAGTTTAGTACATCCTTTATCTATACTTTTTCTACAAGATAGGAAGAATCACCAGGTATGAGAGTTCGTAAATATTGCAGTGCAGATTTTAGTTCTTCGTTTAGAGTATAGGGTGGATTTATAATCCATAAACCACAGCCTGTCATGCCAATTTGATTTGAATTTGTCCAGGAAAATTCAATTCGTAGGGCATTTTCAGTACCAATTTTAGCCATCGCTCGAACTAACTGATCATGATAGAACTGATCGACCAATGGATACCACAGGCAATAAACACCAGTAGAAAAGCGTTGAAAAGCTTCTTTAATAGCTTTTGGAATCTCCTTGTACTCTGATTTTATTTCAAAAGAAGGGTCAATGAATATCAGGCCGCGACGCTCTGTTGGAGGAACTAAGGCCTTAAGGCTGATTATGCCGTCGCTTTGACTATAGAAAACACGTTTATTCTGATAGGGCAATTTTTGTAAATATTCATATTCACGAGGATGTAATTCACAGCAATATATTCTGTCTTGCTCGCGTAACATAGTAATAGCTATGCAAGGAGAGCCTGGATAATGACGCAGTTTTTCAGACTTATTAACCTGATTTATAATTTGTAAGTAAGGAGAAAATACGGGTGGTAATTTGTCTTTCTGCTTCCAAAGAATATCGATTCCTTCACAATGTTCCTTGGTTTTAGAAGCCTGGCTGCCATGCAGATCATAGATACCACGCCCAGAATGAGTTTCAAGATAAAACAAAGGTTTATCTTTGGTTGTCATATAGCTTAGTAAGCGCGTTAGGGTTAAATGTTTCACAACATCAGCAAAATGACCCGCGTGATAACCGTGTTGATAGCTCAGCATCGCATAAAAACTCAAAAATTTTTGGAGAGGGAGTATATCCTTATCTGCTGTCTAATCACAATGACCAGGGCTGAGGGCACTGTCATTAAGTTAAGACATATATGCCTAAATTACATACATTCTCTACGTTCCGCGGACAAGCCGCGGGATCTAGGCATGAGGGAATTTCTTTCTTAACTTAATGGGAGTGAGGGCTGAGAGCAGTGATAACGCAAGTCCTCGTCCCCGCCTTCGCGAGGACATCAGGACTTTACAGACTCAATTTAAACAACTTTGAGTATC
>JACCSX010000315.1 GCA_013812775.1 Tatlockia sp.
GATTGGATTTAGAGTTGAGGTAAATCAGCGGCTGACACAGTTAAATGAATACTCTCGTTACTGCGGCAAAACTTGCTAATATTGACGCGGATTTTATATATTCATCACCTGTAAATACATCTCTTAATATAGCACGACCTATCGTTGTAGCAGATCCTATACCTAAACCCTGTACCAATCTTGCTATTAATAATAAATTGATGTTCCAGGAGATTGTCGCTAGTGCTGTTCCAATAATAAAGATCGACATTCCTGAGAGCATTATTTTTCTTCTGCCATAAAAATCAGATAGTGGACCATATATTAATTGCGAAACTAAAAGACCAATCATGTAATAGACCACTGTTAGCTCGGTTATTGAAGTCGGAGCTTCTAAATTGATTGAAATTTCAGGCAAAGAGGGCAAAAATAATGAGAAACCAAATTGTGATACAGAAATTATTAAGAATAAAAGCCATATATTTATATTTGAATTAAATTTCATGGGTTTCACTCAGCAAATGATGGGTGTATCCCAAAGAAATTAATTTTTGATAAGCCATTTCAATATCATCGGGAATATCCTGGTTAATTTGATATCCAAGCTTTGGATATATTTTTATTCTATGTAAATCTCCAACCATTTCATTAATGATAATTTCTTCCTTTACGTACTGACTTATATGATTTTCAAAAGGCAAATCGAGGGAAGTTACCATTACATTCACTTCCGGCCACAGCTTTCTGAAAGTTGCATAGGCTCTGCGTTGTGTATTGGGTTTTGTCACGACGATAATATTTGTCGTTTTTGTATTTTCCTCAATAAGTAACTGTTTGGTAAATAAGGCATTTTCACCGATATTGGTTGACTTGGATTCTAATTTAATGACTTTTCGGGGCAAGCCATTTTTAACAGCATGTTCGGCGAATATCTCTGCTTCAGTTTTATTCCACAACGTTTTTGTCCAGTTGCCGTGCATTCCCGAAAAAATGACTAAAGGCGCATAGTTGCTTAAATAAAGTTGGGCACATTTTTCTGCTACTCTTAAATCATAACTACCTAAACCAATAATACAATCAGCTTTTAATACTTTCTGATTTAGAAAATGATAATCCCATAATTTTTTTGCAAACTCCGTTACTTCAGTCATATTATCCCTTATTTAATAGATTTCACTAAAATTTTTTTAGATTTTCCCTCTTTTTGGGGATTGTAAGAAATATCATATATGCTTGCCAATGATAAAGGGCTCGGAGGCGGATTTTTTTTCCTTATAATATAAGGAGGGGCAATCAATATATGGATGCTTGTGTTCTGGAAACAACTTATGGCCTCTTCCAACGTTTCGACTATGGTCTCTCCTCTTCCATTAAAAGAAGTATTTAACAATGCTCCAACTCCTGTTTTACATTTAAACGCCTGTAATAATGAATACAAAAAAGGATTATCTTTTTCAGAAACTGTTTGTAAGCGAGCAGTATTATTTACATGATTTCCAGCCGGAATGATGGCCTGGTATTCTTTTTTCACAGGGACAGCGAATTGCATAAAAGGGGAAGGGAACTCTGTTTCAAAAATAATGGAAAGATCCTCTTCTAGCACTAAAGGGGCAACTGGACGATACCATTCCCGTCCTTTTATGCTTTGGTTTATCCAGGTTGTCATAACAGAATAACGGGCATCCGCAATAATGCTACGATTACCTAAAGCACGTGGCCCAAACTCGCTGCGTCCTTGGAATAAAGCTAAAATATTTCCTTGTGTAAGTAAATTAGCAACAGTTTCTTGTAAATTTTCTGGTTGTTCTAATATCAATTGATCCCCAAGGTCAATCTGCTTAATCGATTGCGAAATATCAGATTGCTCGCCTAAGTAATCAGATTGCCATTTAAACTCAGGTTTGTATTCCAAAATATCAACCAAACCATAGATTGCACAACCCAAAGCTGTTCCCGCATCATTCGGGGCGGGAGGGACAAACATGTTACTGAAATTTGATCTTTTCAATAGCATTCCATTAGCCATGCAATTGAGAGCACAGCCTCCAGCATAACAAAGATAATTCATATTGGTATGAGTTTGCAGAAAATTTGAAATCTTCAATAAGGCCTCTTCAAATTTAGCTTGTCCAATTGCTGCAAGATTTGCCGCATTTTGAAAAGTACCGCTACCGTCGATAAAAAAACGAAACTG
>JACCSX010000316.1 GCA_013812775.1 Tatlockia sp.
CTCAAAATAAAGGTTTTCATGTAGAACTTGTTGATGATATTCGTTGGTTACGCTGTGATATTAAATCAACAGCCATGTTAGCAAATGTCTTGATGAACGATGAGGCTGTATCAAAGGGTGCTGCGACGGCAATATTGACACGTGACGGTTTTATATCTGAAGGTAGCGCCTCTAATATTTTCTTAGTCGATAAGAAGGGAACTGTCTCTACCCCTCCTTTAACTAATCTTTGTTTACCTGGCGTTACAAGGCAGTTAACGATTGAGTTGGTAAATTCCTTATCCTGGACTTTAAAAGAGGAAAATATTCCTAATGAATCTATTTTTAATGCTCAAGAGGTTTGGATTACATCAACGACAAAAGAAATTTTCCCAGTCACAAAAGTTAATAATGTAGTCATAGGCTCTGGCAAGGCCGGTAATTATTGGAACCAGATTAATGATAAATTTCAACAATTGAAAAAATCCTATGACTGATAAAAACACGCTAATAGAATTTCCCTGCCATTTCCCTATAAAAATAATAGGCAAGAACTCTGTAGATTTTGCTTCAGAAATTAAAGCCATCACGCTAAAACATTTTCCTGAAACGCCAGAGGCTGCCATTGTCTGTCAGGAAAGTAAACAAGGGAATTATTTGTCTATTACTGTCACTATTTATGTCCATTCACAAGATAGCCTTGACTCCCTTTATGGAGAATTAACCAGGCATCCTGATATCAAGATGGTGTTATGATGATAACCATTCAAAATCTTGGCATACAATCCTATATTCCCCTATGGGAAAAAATGAAAGATTTTACCTCTTCAAGAAATGAAGATACAGTAGATGAATTATGGCTACTTGAGCATCCGGCGATTTATACGCAGGGGCAGGCTGGTAAGGCGGAACATATTTTAAATCCCAATGCAATTCCTGTTGTACAATCAGACAGAGGCGGCCAGGTGACTTATCACGGACCTGGTCAATTGGTTGCTTATGTATTAATGGATATTCAACGCAGAAAACTGGGTATCAGAACATTGGTCACCCAACTGGAACAACTATTAATAACTGTGCTGGCGAATTTCCAAATTAATGGATCAATACGCTGTGGCGCACCAGGAGTCTACGTGGATGATAAAAAAATAGCCTCAATTGGGCTTCGTGTAAAAAATGGCCGGACCTATCATGGCCTTGCTTTAAATGTGGCAATGGATTTAGCTCCCTTTAGTGGCATCAATCCTTGTGGTTTTGCTAAATTGGAAATGACTCAAATGAGTGATTATGCTCCTGCTGCAAGTATGGAGGCTGTCTCTAAATTATTGGCCGACAGTTTTAGAAGTCGATTAGAATCTAATGCATCTCTTTAGTGATTACATTCAACCCCTGACTGTTTGGCTTTATGACCATCCTCATTTAGCCTTATTAATTGCTTTTTTTATTTCTTTTGCAGAATCATTAGCAATTATTGGCAGCATTGTTCCTGGTTCAGTCACTATGACAGCTGTTGGAATCCTGGCTGGCGCCGGAGTGATGCGCATCGATCTTACTCTTTTAGCCGCCACTTTAGGTGCAATTGCCGGCGATGGTGTAAGTTATATGTTGGGCTATATCTATAGCGAACGTCTGACTAATATCTGGCCTTTTAAACGTTATCCAACCTGGCTCGCCTATGGCAAGGATTATTTTGCCCGACATGGCGGCAAAAGTGTTTTAATTGGCCGCTTTGTTGGTCCTTTACGATCTATCATTCCTGTTATCGCAGGTATGATGCATATGAGCCACCTGCGTTTTTATATCGCTAACATTATCTCAGCCATCGGTTGGTCTTTACTTTATATAATGCCAGGCTTTTTAATCGGGACCGCTAGCTCCGAATTATCCCCTGAAAGCGCTACTCGCCTCTTTGTGATTATCCTGTTTATACTCGTAGCGATTTGGTTAATTAGTATTGGTCTAAAATGGTTATTTATTCGAGCTAATCGTCTGTTGAGCACTTATTTACAAAAAGTCTGGTTGTGGGCTATTCATAAATCTTACTTAAGGAGAGTAATTCAAGTAATAACCCCTGCTAATGAGAAAAATCATTATTCTACAGCAATACTATTTGTTCTGTTTATTTTAGCGACCTTAGCACTCTGTCTCATCACGGTTCTAGTTGTTTATGGCGACTGGATTGATCCAGCTAACCAGAGTATTCATCTATTTTTTCAAAGCCTAAGAACCAATTCCTTCGATGCTTTTTTTATAATCCTGTTGCAACTAACCAGTCCTCTAACACTAATTACACTAGTCATGACGATTATTATAGTAACAATCTATTATAAGGAATGGCGCTCTTTAGCTTATTGGATCAGTCTTTGTCTATTTTCTGTTTTGGTTTTACTTGTTCTTCATTTGGTTATTGATAGCCCACGGCCACAGGGGCTTTTAAAAGTTAAAACAAGCTCATCATTTCCGATTCCAGGATTAACCCTGATAACTGCCATTGGTGTTTCGCTTTTTTTATATATCGACTCCTATAGCCACACACGCTTTAAACATAGTATAAAAATTGCAATCGCCTCAGGCCTGCTGCTACTCGGTCTGAGTCCTCTCTACCTGGGTGATAATTGGCTTTCTGATATTCTAGGATCCTATCTATTTGGATTAAGTTTAAGCTTAGGTCATTGGCTCTTATATCGGCGCATCAAACCTGAGGTACACTATCCACCTATTGTGCCCCTAACTCTTCTGGGGTTACTTTTTTTAACATCCGCATTATCCTCTATCTCAAGTTATAAAAGTTTAATACGTGGCCATCAGCCTTACTTCGCGCTCTATGTTTTTTCTGATGAACTCTGGTGGAATCAAACTAAACCACTTCTGCCAATTTACCGTACAAACAGGATTGGAAATCGCAGCAGTCTTTTTAATCTTCAGTATACCGGTTCATTAATGCATCTAGAATCTGCCTTGGCTAGTTATGGCTGGCAAAAAGAAAAGGACTCTGTACTTAACACTATAATAACTCGCGTAAATGACCCTGGTTCACCTGAATTACCTCTGATGTCGCAACTTTATTTAAATAAAAGGCCGGTATTGGTCATGATTTATGAACCTTCAGATGGTAGTCCTGTACAAATTTTGCGAATTTGGCGCTCTAACTATTATTTGGAGCAATTTAAACAACCCATATGGTTAGGGTCTATACACCCACGTGACGCAAAATTGAATTCGATAAAAAATCATCTTAAGTCTATTAAGTATATAAGCGACGCACTAACAACCACGAAATTTTCAAAACGTAGCCTTCGACTTCCTGCCGAGACTTCCAAACTAGACTTAGCCGCACAAGTTGAACCGCAACTTTTATTAGTAAGAGAAACAACAGAAGGGAATTTGATTGATTTTTGAGGTTACAAGCTAGAGAAGACATCTCTGTTCCTCTGAGTTAAACTAGGTACTAACTCCTGTTTCAGAAAGGATTAATATGGTGCTCAATATTTTGGAATCAATACATATATTGTTCCCACTTCTAGGGGCTTTAATCCTGCTTTTTGGTATAAAATCACAACGCAAAAACTATATCCTAATTGCTCTATGGTTAAGTTTAATTTCTCTTATTTTGCACTACCGCGATTCTGGCGGCGAAATCTTAGGATCTTATTTTAACTATAATCATGCTGCCATCTACTCTTTGAATTTAATCGTACTCATCTCTTCAATTATTTATTTATTACTGACCTCAATGAGAGAAATTCGCGGAAAAATACTACGTTATTCTGCTGGATTTTTATCTGCAGGACTTATAACAGGCTCTGCACTATTACTTACAAATTTGTGGATAAATGCTTATTTTGTAGAAAACAGATTAGCAGGCACGCCAATTCTACAAGTTGCTACCTTTAATAAACAACCTTACTGCGGCTATAAATATGTATTTTATAAGGTTGGTACTGACAAAAATGTATGGTTTATGTGTCCCAACCACTATGGTTTATTACCCGCTTTAGGGCAACTTCAGAGCGCACCAACTTTTGTAGTCAAACAATTACCTACTCAATTACAAGGGATCTTTGAAGACTATTCTAAAGAATTATAAGTTATAAGGAGTAAGCTAAGTTGAAGAGAAAAAAGGATTTTTCTATCGTTAGGTGTAGTTTTGTAGATAATTTGTCCTTCTGTCTATTTTTTGTTAACATATCGAAAATTTTTTCCTTCAAATGATTATGCGCTCTCTGCTTCTCGCCGTGTTAATGCTTGTATTAGGTTCCTCCTTTGGGATGGGACATAAATTAAATTGGGATAAGGCAGTTGATAACGCTATCATCCGCTATGGGTTACGAACCGAGCCTGAACTCCTCCGTTTCTTTGCTAATGCGCATGTCGCTTATCCTCCTAAAGAAATTGCTCTTTTGGCTTTTAAAAAGGAAAAGGATCTAGAACTATGGGCCAAAAATGAAAATCAGTCCTGGCGCTTTATTCACAAATACTCGCTGACCGCGTTCAGTGGTCGATTAGGTCCAAAATTAAAGGAAAGAGATGGCCAGATTCCAGAAGGAATCTATCGCTTAACAAGCCATAATCCTTTTAGTTCCATGCATTTATCAATGATGATTAATTATCCAAACAGCTATGATCGCTTACAGGCATCAAAGGATGGACGGAAACAGTTAGGGAATAATATCTTTCTGCATGGTCGCTCAGTCTCTGTTGGCTGTTTAGCGGTTGGTGACAGAGCTATCGATCAGCTTTTTCTGCTGACGAGGCGCGTAGGGCTAGGCCACACTAAAGTTATTATTGCACCCAATGATCTACGCAAAGGCAAACCTGCTACCTCAACATTCGCACAGCCACGTTGGTTACCGGAATTATACAATCAGATTGCGGCTGCTTTAACTCAGTTTCCTCGTAGTAGAATTGCATAGTGGGAGTACCCAGACTAGACTCTCACCATACAATTTTTAAGGCAATCTGTTATTTTTAGCACAGGTAGTGTATAATTTTCGGCCAAGAACTAAATAACAATTTTTTCGTTAAGGCTTGATATGGCAAATGTATTATATAAATTAGACTATCTGTTCAAATTTCTATTTATTAATTCAAAGGGAAAAGCTTTAATAAATAGTGCCCACTTAATAAATAATGGAAAACACAGACCGGTTTTGCTTAATTATTACAACCCCATTGTTGACGCAGAAGATGCAAAATCAATTTATGAAGTGCAAATAAGAAGATACTTGGGTCTTGGTTTTCTATTTTCCTTCATTCCAGGAACGGAAGCTTTCACTGCTAGAACTGAATATTTCGGAAGCTTGTTGAGCTTACATAATTACATTAAAGTAGATGGAGCAGCTAATAATAGTGACCAACCCTATCTCCACTATATTCGTCTAACTCCTTTATATTTTTTAGATAACTTCGTTGGGGAAATTTATACTATTCCTCCTTTTAACGAACGCTCCTCACTCTCTGATCTACCATTTAACATAGATCATCTTAAGCAAGTTGATTGGTATAAGACTTTAGGCCATACTTTGTTAAATCCAATAAAGATTGTTTCATTTTTACTCCGGCTTTTCCATTGTAGCCTTGTAGCTCTTGTCTTTTCGGTTTTGAATTATTGCGTCCTGGCAGAAGCATTAAGATGGACTACTCAAATGCTATTTCTCCCCTTACATGTTGTAGTGGCCATTGCCGAAGCTTCTGTTGATTTAGTTTTAAATTGTTTAGATACTCTATTATTAGATCCTCTTCGATTTGTCCATGAGATCGCTAAGCAATTTTTATTCCTTCAAAACAAATCCCATGAATTTGTTTATATACCTTCGGAAGAATATGGGGGTATAGATAACATCGATAATATTTTAAAAATAAACCAATCTAACGATAGATTCAAGAATCTGGTTACTCAATCCACAAATCAAACTTTAAGTCTGTTTTTCACCGATGCAGGAAAAGAGCAGTATTTAGAAGAATCAAGGTTCTATAAGCGGATGAAAGAGATGGATTACTTTGCAAATTCTCAAAATTTTTCTCAGATGTCAAAAGCTAAGATACAAACCTTAAAACTATTTAGTGAATGGAAAAAATTTCGTCAATTAAAAATTTTGGCACCGGATATTTCTATGCCCGATGATGTTTTAAACGTGGTAACTGAAAAATTAATCGATTTATCAGATACGGATTTTACCCTCTGAAACCGGTCAGTTCGCAAAATCTATCACTACATTTTCCAATGGGAGCTGATTTGAATAATGCATTGCAGGGTTTTTTAAAAATTCAATTCTATCACCAACTAATTTAGTGGGTCTAAGATTAAAATGGTCAAAGCCATAGGGAATTCCATTCGCTGCTAAGGCTGATGCTTTATCTACCATGTGAAAGTGCAAGTGTGGTTCTGAAGAGTTACCAGAGTTACCCAATTTCCCAATTACTTGACCAGCTGTTACCTGATCTCCGACTTTAACTTTGAGAGAACCTGGAATCAGGTGGGCATAAAATGCAAATTTTCCATTGCCTAAATCCAGAATGATATTATTTCCGGCTATATTTTCAAGACTCAAAGGTTCTGCAAGTTTGCCTGAATGGGGAATATTCTCAGGAATACCGTCTTTTGTCATTACCACTTTTCCATCAGCAACTGCCAATAGGTCTTGATTATAGCAGTGGTAACTGCTGTTTTTAGTCTCATCACCTTTAAAAGTTAAGCTAGATGTATCTACTTGTACAAAATCAATAGCAAAACGTTCGGAAAAATAAGGCCGACCGTTAAAATATACAGCCGCCCTTCTATGAATCGAGCTATTGGAAAGCCCATTTCCTATAAGCCAATTAGACCCACGCAGAGGTGGGCTTATGATAGCTGGAGGCGCTTTATCGACGTTCACCTCTGAAGAAAGTTTATAATTGTTACCCTTTAAATAACTAAAATGAAAATCATGATTTAATTTAACAGGCACCTCAGTTAATTGCTCAAAGGGTAGCCACATATAAATAATTTTTGATTCGCCAGACTCAAATATCAAAGGAATCTTTTTATTATTGGGATTAAAAGTTTGAATTGAGTTTCTAAGCTCATCTGTTTTAAGCATAGACTGCTTGTTTCCACCTATGGCTTCAAGGGAGGTTAATGTGGCAGGCCCAGCCATGAAATTGGTTAGATAGATCTCATACACTAAATAGGCTTTATTTAGTGCTACTACAGGCCTAGGCACGTCATATACATTAATGGTTATTGAAGGATTAATATTTAGTTCATCAGCAAAGACAGTCCCTGTAGGTATCAAAAACGACGATAGATTCATAAAAAAAATTAGAATTTTGTTAAGTTTCATTTTTTATTTTCCAGTTAAAAGCAGTTAGTCTTAGCTGATATTATTTAGATTTAATCATCTTTCTATTAAGCTTGTATATATCTATATTGTAAGTCCCTTTAATCAGACCAAGACCTTTAAAATCTCGCTGCATATTTAAACTTGATGGTATTTCAATTTTAAAAGAGTATAATTTACAGCCAAGTACGAGCGATTAAACGTTTGGTGTTAGCTGCGATGTCAAAGGCATTATATTATTTAGACTATGTGTTTAAATTCCTATTTATAAATTCCAAGGGTAAGGCATTATTAACTAGCGCTAAACTGATACAACTTGATGAAGATTTTCATGCCGATGGCTTTTTTATGCCGTCGGTTACTGCAGAAAATGCAAAATCGATTTATGATCAGCAAATCAGAAGATATTTTGGACTTGGATTTCTATCTTCTTTTATTCCCGGAACTGAAGCTTTTATAGCTAGAACTGAATATTTCTCAAGCTTATTGAAATTGCATAAAAACATTCGTAAGAATGCATCAGATAGTGATCTTCCCCTATTACATTATACTAATTTATCTCCCTTCTATTTTTTAAATAATTATGTGTTGAGATTATATGGAATTCCCTGGCGTAAGGATGGTCGTGATCCCCCAAAGAGAACATTTGCTGAGGCACTTTTAGAATTACCTTTAGTCTCTGATTGGCAACAATCTAAAAAATATAACCAACCAGAGGAATGGTACAAGAATTTAGGACATACTTTATTAAATCCCCTTAGAATTCTTTCCTCTTTACTGCGATTTTTCCATTTTAGCCTGGACGCGCTTATCGATTTAATTAAACCTTATGATCACCTGGCAAGAGCAGGATTGAGAATATTATCAGTTGTAATATTTTATCCTTTCCACTTTCTGGCAGCAGTAGCGGAATCGACGGTTGATTTCGTATTAAATTGTTTAGATACCTTATTAATAGATCCTCTTCGCTTTGGTTATGAGGTAGCTCAACAAGGCTTACAAACCCTGTTTAGTGAATATTTTTATGTATCTTCTGAAGAATACGATGGTGTTGCCTACATTAATCTGGCAATAAATGGCAATGTTAACAATCGATTTGAGACTAAGGTTACTCAATCTGAAAATTACACATTAACTTTATTCACCGATAATGAAAAAGAAACCTATATAGAAGAATCCCAGTTTTATAAACGAATGAAAGATAACCTTTTTTTTTCAAAAAGTGATAATTTTTTAAAACTGTCAAAAACTGAAAAACAAACCTTAACACTATTGAATGATTGGAAAAAATTTCGCCAATTAAAACTATTGGAATCGGATGTTTCTCTACCAGATGATGTTTTAAGTGTCATATCTATTAAATTAATGGATTTAGCTGGGGTTGAAGTAGAATCTGGTGGAAATACATTTTCAACAACTATTAGCCTTTAGCGCGCAGAAATTAACAATAAACCAGAGGATTTTCATATTACTCATTTTCATATTCCTATAAATATTCTCACCTTTATTCTAACGAGAGCTCCTTCCACTTTGTGCCGGACAAAAAATTTATAAAACACCTCTTTCACCGACCCGTTCGGGCTGTCCTCGAGAGCCTCAGGATGCTCGGGCGCTTTAGCGCTGTCTCGAAGCCTTACTAGTTCTGGCGCAGGTGCTTCGAGACGGCATAAATGCCTCCTCAGCACGAACGGGTAATGCAATCGTTTTGATGATAGATAATTAATAAAATATATATATTAAAAATCAATGGCTTTGTATTTCATTCTTTTCTTCTTATTAAAAATTGTCCGGCACAAAGCTCCTTCAATGGGCAGCTAAAAGGCTTAATGTCGGCTTAATGCGCAGGATGTATTATATAAAAATACACACTATCACGCCGGCTGCAATGTTTTACGACGCTTATTTACGGGAAAAAACGTTAAGATCCAAATTAAAAGCTCGGTTGCAATCCAGTAGATTGGCCGAAAATGAGACGATCACTATAAAAGACATCGTGATTTATTCAAAGAATACGGATTATTCCTATGGAGAAGCCAAAGGTCATAATAACGGTTATCAAATATTATCAGCTCCTACACGCTTGATTGATCACATACAATTTTTAGCAGAACTCGCAAGAGTGCATCATCAAAAACTCTATTGTGAATCAATAAATGATAGCTATTCAATCAAAAATCTCTATTTAAATCACATTACCCGACTTTCTTTAAGCGAGTTTTCCCTTTACACCTTAAAGCCTTTGACCCTGCAAGAGTTTGCTTCTATTTTTGAAGCTATAGAAAAAATTGCAAGTGCTTGTGAAGAGAATGTCCATTTATTACTAAGCACTTTTTCTGTTATTAATGAAGCTGATGAAATTTTAAATCTTTCCCTGTATGTCCAGGGAGGTAAAGAGCCGAAAATTGAAGTAACGAGCAAAGGGGCTCCATCTTGTGTGGATGTTAGCTATGTAAATACCACTAATTTCACTCAGCAAAAAACTGATTTACGTACTGTTGGTGTTAGTCAATTTATATCTAATAAAGATGAAAATATTAAAACTATTTCTGGAAATAGCGTATTCCCAATAGTAACCAAAGGTGGCGCCAAATATATTCAAGCCGTTGATATTTGTCGTGATAATGCCAATATGCATTCCTTAAGCCTGTTCTCTGATAGCCTGGCTGGAAGGAAAGCAGATGCTTTTAGTTTTATTCCTGATCAGGTTAGTCAGATAGTTACATCTAATTCTATTACTTTTACGCCTGACTCCAGACTTTCAGAAACAGTAGTACATGTCGATCCTCGCTCAGACTATTATTTACATCCATACAATTCCTTAAAAACTGAAGAATTTAACTCTATTGATAGAGAAAATTTGCTGGATAAAATTAAAAAATATCCCGATATGGAAATCATAAAATCGGAGTCAGGTTTTAGCATCTCTAAACCACCATTCGGCTCAGATTACGAAGTGGTAATTCATCAGGAAAAAAAACTGGAAAACTACGGCTCTATCATCAAGGAGCAAGTTGAGCAAGCCAATGAGATGATTATGAAAAAGAAAATAGACGCTATATTATTAAACAATTCTGCATCTAAAAATGATGACTATAACTCAATTGTTAATAGCTCAAATAATGTGCTTCTCTCAGGAAAGTTGCTAATCGCTAATTTGTTAGAACTATGCCAACCAACTATCTTTGAAGGCTTCTTAAATTTAAAATGCCCCTTAAAACAAACTGCCGAGCTGATTATTGAGCAATCCTTTCTATCCTTAATTGAGCTAGCAGAAGATGGAGAGGACGATATAATCTATAGTATTGCTCTGAGGATTAAAGATTTAAACTTTAAATTAAACTTTCTTAATAACAAAGCTCCTTTCTCATTTATTACTCAACTAACAGAGGAAATAAAACTGTTTGATAGGGATACTAAGTTAACTATTGCTGCAGTATTAACGTTCTAGTCAAGGCTCGTCATCTTGAGCGCAGGGAGATTCTTAGGGATAGCGGTGCTAAATTCTAAGTTCTCTCGCTGCGTTCGAGATGAGTGACCTATACTCTATTCGTGCTCAGGTGCAACAACAAAGATTCCTGGCGCATTTCGAAGGTATTCATTATAATCCATGCCGTAACCAAAGATATAATGATCATCAACCTGTAAACCAACAAAGTCAGCATTTTTTAACCCGTTTGGCAGGCGTTTATGGTGCTTATCTACTAATACTGCGCTATAAATTTCGCCAGCACCCATTGATTTTACCTCTTCAATGATTGCAGCCAAGGTTACGCCACCGTCTAAAATATCGTCTATAACCAAGACTGTTCTATTTGTTAAATCGGTGCTTGGTTTTACTTTCCAATGCAAGTCTCCACCTTTTATATCCCCTCGGTAGCGGGTAGCGTGGACATAATCCACTTCTAAAGGAAAATCAAGACGAGGAAGCAAATTACCCATAGGTACTAGCCCCCCAATCATAACGCAAAGAATCACGGGATTTTTATCTTGAAGTTGGGCATGAATATTAATCGCCATTCTATCTAAAGCAGCTTCAACTTCTTTAGTCGTGAATAAACAACTCGACTTTTCATACACTTCTTTGATTTTACTCGGAATTGACATCAGATTTTCCTAGATATTTAATTAAAAAATTATCAGACTTTAATCTTTACGTTTTTCTGGGACGGGAAACATAGACACTTTGGAATCATTCGCTGACTTCTCTCTAACTTTTGCCACACCTTGTTTAGACACCTCGTCGATTCGAAAGACAGAATGCATAGGGATGAATGTTCGCTTAACACTATTAAATTCAAGTTTTAAGCGCTCCTCGGAGGGATCAACAACCAAGGAACTATTTTCACCAAAAACAAATTCCTCAACTTCAAGAAATCCAAAAATTTCACTCTCGGAAACTTTACGAGCATAGATTTCATAGATTGATTCCTGATTAGCAAAGGTGATTCGGTATAGCGATTCTTTTGACATGTACAAACCTTAAAATAAAGCAAAGGCTATTATACCTAAACTTGGCCAAACTATTCAAATGATATACCCTTTAAGTCTTTTTAACTAAGCAATTAGTCTGGAATATTCGTCTATTCCAAACCTCTTCCTTATCATTTAAAAGCAAATTGGGAGTGATTTCCTGCTGTTTTTGCATAATTAGGCAATAAAATCCAGAGGGACAGGGGGAAATCATTTTGCCTAACTCATTGAGAATTTCAAGTTTTTCAAGCCACTCTAGACTAGAAACTGGTGGAATATAATAAAAGGAAGAAAGATAACTTTGAATATAGCCACGATGTGCCATGGCTCGTTGCACAGAAAAAACAGATTTCGCTTTAGCTTTTAAAGGAGCATAACCGGATAAGCGTTTTATACGAAAATTTAACCCCCAGAGACTTAAGGGATTGATTCCGAAGAAAATGACATAGCCCATTGGTTTAAGAATTCTATCAATTTCATCGATGGGACTTTTTGATAGTTCAAACGACTCCAGCACCAAGGGAGCAATAACACAATCTATACTATCCCTGTCAATGGGTAATTGGTTAAAAGAGCTCATAAAGGTAGTTGAGGAATTCAAATCGAAGCTTGTTAGCCACTTATGGCTAAAATGTAGTGCTTGCAGCCAGGAGTTTTTCCCGCAACTACCAAGTTGTAATAAGGTTTCTCCATAGAGGAAACCATTCAGATGGTTTAATTCCTCTGAAAAAAAATCAGCTATATCCATCCCCTGCGGAGTTCTAAACCAATCGTTAAGAGCAGAAAATCTGGTTTTCTGGGCATCAAAAGACAAAGCACGCGCCCCTGCAATGTAGAAGCAAATATTCTTTTTGTACCATAGAGTTAGGGCGGGCAGCAAGATTCTAATTTTTAGCTGGAAAATTTTGAAAGACTTACGAAGCTTCCTGCCCAAGCTTCGAGAGGGCGTAAACGCCTCTTCAGCCCGAACGGTTCTGTTGTCATTTGGAAATTCATTTAAGACTTGAGAAGAACCTGTTCGCGGTGAGGAGGAGCGATTAGGGACGTCTCGAACCGTCAGCCTCGATCTTCTTTTCACTCAAGGAGCTAAATCCATCAAAAAAATTTATCACCCAACTAAAAAATTCACGTGCACTCTTAACTTTTTTTCACTATAGTTAGCAACTTTTAAAAAAGCTAATTATGGATATGGCAACCGCAGTCGACCAACGCTTACATGGAATCGCGCAATTACTAACCCAGGAAAATCATCTTAGCAAACAAGATGCGCTAAAATATCAGCAGCTTGCCTTAGCTAATGAACAACGTTTTTCCTCCTATGTAGTCAAGCATCAGATTATTTCCGCATCCACACTTGCTCTTATAGTGTCCAAACATTTTGGCTTGTCTTTGCTTGATTTAGATTCAATTGCTATTGACTCTATCCCCTTAGGGCTTGTTAACGAAGAATTAATTCGCCGCCATCAAGTCGTACCACTAAAGGTTGATGAAGACTGCTTGTATTTAGCAACGGATGATCCCGCTAATCCGAACGCTTGCAAAGAGATCCAATTTCATACTGGTCTCTCTACCAAAATGAAGATTGTTGAAACTGATAAACTCGATGTTTTTATCGATAATCTATTGAATAAAGATGAAAAATTAAATTTAGCAGCGAGAGATGACGATACGCCAGTAGTAGAATTTGTAAATCAAATTCTAGAAGCAGCTATCCAAAAGAGAGCTTCCGATATTCACTTCGAACCCTATGAACAAGAATATCGCATTCGCTACCGACAGGATGGTTTATTATCAGAAATAGCTAAACCTCCCCTAAATATGGCTAATCGCATTAGCGCGCGAATCAAGGTCATGGCAAACCTTGATATAGCCGAACGTCGCAAACCTCAGGATGGTCGTTTCCAATCGCAACTAACTCAAAGTCATAGAGTGGATTTTAGAGTCAGTACCTGCCCTACTATCAACGGCGAAAAAATAGTCATCAGGATTCTTGATACAAACTACACCCAGTTGAATATAGATACTTTAGGATTAAACCCCCTGCAAAAAAATCATTTTCTGCAAAGCCTCGCCAAACCACAAGGGTTAATTTTAGCTACAGGACCTACAGGATGTGGTAAATCCCTGACTCTTTATACGGCACTCAATCTCCTAAATAGCAAAGAACGTAATATTTCTACGGCAGAAGATCCCGTTGAAATTAAAATTCCCGGCATAAATCAAGTTCATATTAATCCTAAAACAGGTTTATCCTTTGGCAATATCCTGCGGTCTTTTTTACGCCAGGATCCGGATATTATTATGGTCGGTGAAATTCGAGATTTGGAAACAGCAGAACTTGCAATCAAAGCCGCTCAAACAGGACATTTAGTTCTTTCAACTCTGCATACAAACTCAGCAGGCGAAACCTTAACACGCCTGGGAAATCTTGGGATCGAAGCCTATAATATTGCTAGTTCAGTGACTTTATTAATTGCACAGCGTCTAGCCAGAAGACTTTGTGAATATTGTAAAACAATAAGAGATGATCTCGCTTTGCAAGAGTTAATCAGGCGTGGTTTTTCTGAGGAAGAAGCGAAAACCATAAAGGTTTATAAGGCTGTTGGATGTCCTCAATGTACCCAAGGCTACCGCGGTCGTTTAGGCTTATTTGAACTCATGCCAATCACTAAAAAAATAGCAGAGTTAATTTTATCTGGTGCAAATTCATTTGAAATTTCAAACTTGGCCGAGGCGGAAGGGATGAGTTCTATTTACCAATCGGGACTCGAAAAAATCAAACAAGGCCTGACAACTTTCGAAGATCTGACTCGAGTAACCATTGAATAATATGAAAAAATCCAAACATCGCTATCATTGGCAAGGTGTCGATCATCAAGGAGTTAGACAAAAGGGTGTTATTGAAGCATTCTCTGTTGCTTTGGTAAAACAGGAATTAGGAAACCTGCCAATCAGAGTTAAAAAAATAAGAAAGAAAAATGATTTTATTTTTAACTCCCGAATAAAGCAGGCTCATATCACTTTATTCAGCCGCCAACTTGCTACAATGCTAAAGGCGGGGATTCCTTTGATTCAGGCCTTTGACTTTGTTGCAAACTGCCAGACTAATCATTTAATAAAATCCCTGATTGTAGAAATCAAAGCAGATGTCGAACAGGGCCTGACTTTTTCGGAAACCTTGCATAGACATCCTAAATTTTTCAATGAATTATTTTGCAATTTAATTGCAGTCGGTGAGAAATCAGGTAAGTTGGATATGATGTTAGATAAGGTTGCAGACTATAAAGAAAAAATTGAATCAATCAAAAAAAAATTACAGAAAGCACTTGCTTATCCATTCCTTGTTTTACTCATATCCTCTTTTGTGACCGTTGCTATTCTCATCTTTGTTGTCCCTCAATTTGAGTCTTTATTTACAGGATTTGGAGCCGAACTTCCTGCCTTAACGCAGGTAATTATAAATGTTTCGATCCTTTTAAAAAATTATTGGTTAGAAATTTTAGTTATCCTTTCTGCGTTAATTGGGGGTTTTATAAAAGCCAGGCAACGTCTATCCTGGCTAAATTATGCTAGTGATAAAATTATCCTAAGGCTGCCAATCATAGGCCCCCTTTTTTCGAAAACAATAATTGCCCGCTTTGCACGCACGCTGGCAATTGGTTTTGAAGCCGGTCTACCTTTGGTTGAGGCTTTGGGTGCAGTTGCAGGTGTTACCGGCAATAAAGTTTTTACCCAAGCCACAGAGCGAATTAAAATAGAGCTATTTAACGGTCAACCACTGCAGTTAGCAATGCAAAACACCCAATTATTTCCTACTATGGCCGTGCAATTGGTTGCCATCGGCGAAGAATCTGGAACTCTTGAGCTTATGCTGCAAAAGATTGCTGATTTTTATGAAGAGGAAGTGAACACAAGACTCGATATATCCATTAATTTGCTAGAACCTATTATTATGGCAATATTAGGATTAATAATAGGAACCCTGGTGATTGCTATGTATCTCCCCATTTTTAAACTAGGCTCAGTGGTGTAAAAACAAATGTTTAGTCAATTAGTTCAAATGAATTTACCCGTTGCCTATCTTCTGTTGGCGATTTTTGCTTTAGTTATTGGCAGCCTCTTGAATGTGATTATATATCGTTTGCCTTTGATGATTGAGGCTGACTTACAAGAAGAATGCGCGTATCAATTTCATCTTGTAGAACCACCCAAAAATAAAGTTAATTTATTTTTCCCGCGTTCCTTCTGCCCGGCTTGCAAGGCAATGATTCCAGCTGGCTTCAACATTCCGCTCTTAAGCTATTGTCTGCTTCGCGGCCGGTGCTGCCAGTGTAAACAGCCTATTTCGATACGTTATCCTCTTGTGGAATTGCTAAGTTGTTTACTAGCGTTATTAGCAGCCTGGCATCTTGGATTTAACCTGACCCTAGTTTTTGCCCTCGTATTTATCTGGATTTTGATTAGTCTTTTTTTTATTGATTTAAAACATCAAATATTGCCGGATAGCCTTACGTTAGGCCTACTTTGGCTTGGCTTGATTGCCAATACCCAAAATCTGTTTACGACGCTTCCTAATGCTGTTCTAAGTGCCGCAGCTGCGTATCTTAGTCTATGGTTATTTATAAAATTGTATTATTTGCTGACAGCTAAAATAGGGATGGGAAATGGTGATTTTAAATTATTTGCAGCCTTTGGCGCCTGGTTTGGAGGTTTGCAATTGCCTCTGATCTTGCTGATTGCCGCATTAACAGGCGCAATTTCAGGGCTCACCTATCTCAAAATACAAGCTAAAACTAAGGATACCCCCATCCCCTTCGGTCCTTTTCTTTGCTTTGCCGGTTTTATTTCGCTTTTTTGGGGGGAGGCAATTATGAATTGGTATTTAGGTTTTTGGTTTTAGTTAAGAGACCTTTGACAGCCCCTAGTGATTAGACCGCCGTTTCATTAAAGCTGAAAAAAATTCAGGCTTATTTAAACCAATTTCTGCAAAGATTTGCGGTACCTGATCCCAACTATTTTCCTGTTCAATAGATTCAACAACAAGTTCAAAACCTTTATCTTTATCGGTTTCTACGCCCCAGCCATTGATATAACAGAGTCCATGCAAGCGTTTCGCTTCAGAGTGATTGAGTTTTTCAGCATTTTTTAAATAAACCAAGGCTTCATCATAAAGTCGTTTCATTTGACGTTCATTACCCGGGCTTGCAAAAAGCTCTTCACGTTGCAAGTCCTCTCTGAATTTAGCTTCCTGTAAAAATTTATCACCTAGTTGATATTGTGAGTTCGCATCATCTAAATCGGCAGCAGAACGCAGGCAGGCAGTGACCATTACCGCTGCCTGGGGATGCAGTTTGTGACCCACTAATGAACTATAGAGGCCGCCTAATTCATGATAAAGGGCTATTTCTTTAGCAAGAACTTCATCACGTGGCTGATTATGTATCCGATTTAGCTGCATGGCTTTTAGTTTTTTTGTCAGCCTTTTAATTTTATAGGGTTTAAAAATCATAAAGACTCCTTTAAATAGAGGGTAGTAATATTAACCATTCGACCAAGGCTACCCCCAGTACTACCAAAATGATTAGAATAAATATTTTCAGTCCAAAGCTAACGCTTTCTTGTAAATCTTTGTGAATCTCCATACGCCTTCCAGGCCTCGCTTCATCCAATCCATACATTTTTCTTTCAATATAATTTGATGCCCATTGCGAGATAAATCCACAAATTAAAGCTGGAATTATAAAGGTTAAAAAAACCATCCAGGAGGCTCCGCCATCAGAAAAGTCATAGTTTTCTTTAAACCATTCATGAAGCTCAAGAACCATGCCAGGCACGCCATAACGCCAATCCCAGAGGAGGTAAGGCAGAATAAAAAGTGCTATCGCCAGCAAGCTAAGGCATAACAATAAACAAATCAACCCAATAACAAAAAGTTTGCTATTCTGCTGGTAACGATCTGGTTCCATATTTAATTCATCCCAGAATTTAAATTCCCTTGAATCCTCAATCTTACTTTAAAAATCAAACAGTATCGATGATTAAACTTTAAAATTTTATACCTTTAACGAATGAGTTTTAGGATTTTAGGTGATTTTATTTTCTTTTCTGAGCAACGTTTAAAAGCGAGTAATGGACAGTCCTATTGCGAGTTTTTAAACGTTGCTCAGACAAGAAAAGCAAAAGCATAAAAACCTAAAACCATTCATAAAGGGTATATCAACATAGCAGAAGCAATTTGTCTTGCCAAGTTAGCCCTCAAAAGTTATAACTAGGTTATTTGCTAACTATAGAGGCAACAGGATGAAACGTTATGTTTTCATGATCTCGGATGGTACTGGAATTACTGCTGAAAATTTAGGTAATAGTTTAATCACACAGTTTGAAAATATCGAATTTGAAAAACATACAATTCCCTATATCGACACCATTGAAAAGGCGCAGGCAGCAGTTGATCAGATTAATGCCTCTTATAATGAAACTGGAATAAAACCTCTGATTTTTATGACCTTGATCAACAAAGACATTGTCAAAGTCCTCGATCAGGCTGAAGCTCACGTTTTTGATTTATTCAATACCTTTCTTGGTCCTCTTGAAGAAGAGCTTCAAGTGAAATCATCTTATACTGTTGGACGCACACATGGTGTTGCAAACCAGCAATCTTACTCTCATCGAATTGAAGCGGTTGATTATGCCCTGGCTCACGACGATGGCATTAAAATACGTGGTTATGACAAAGCGGATATCGTTTTAATTGGCGTTTCTCGCTGTGGAAAAACACCAAGTTGTTTGTACATGGCACTTCATTTCGGTGTGCTTGCCGCAAACTACCCTTTCACAGATGATGACCTTACAATAGTAAACCTTCCAGATGTATTAAAACCCTATAAAAATAAATTATTTGGATTAACCATTGATCCCGAACGTTTACAACATATACGCACAGAACGACGTCCTAATAGTAAATATGCTTCTGCTGAGCAATGCCGACTCGAAGTTGCTGAAGTTGAAGAAATGTACAAAAATGAAAATATTCCTTATCTTAACTCGACTCGTTTTTCTATTGAGGAAATTGCTACC
Source organism: Tatlockia sp. (assembly GCA_013812775.1). GTDB lineage: Bacteria > Pseudomonadota > Gammaproteobacteria > Legionellales > Legionellaceae > Tatlockia. The sequence goes on from JACCSX010000316.1 coordinate 18,846, forward strand.
AAAATATTATCCATAGCGGATATCACAAGAAAATTTTAGGATTCTACTGAGCACCAACATTATCTGGTGTCTAAGCGCATTTTATCAAGCCACCTAAAGCAAGGTGGCTTGCTTAGCTTTTTTAAAAGTAGTGAGGTGAGCCAGACCAAAGTGCCATAAACTCAACTACAGGCATTGCAGCTAATGAATTTGTATCATTCATTGCTTTCAGAATTTTTTCGACTTGTACTGAATCAAAACGAGTTGCAAGATTACGTTTGAATTTTTCCATTAAGACAGGGATTCCCTCCTCACGGCGGCGGCGATGTCCAATCGGATATTCTACGGTTATCGAATCAGAATGACTGCCCTCCTTAAATATTAATTTAATACTATTAGCGATGGAACGTTTCTCAGGATCATGATAATCACGTGAAAATTGCTGATTTTCACTGACATGCATTTTTTCGCGTAATTGGTCAATGCGTGGGTCAGCTGCAACCTCATTCTCATAATGCTCAGCTCGTAAATCGCCGTGTAATAAAGCAACAGCAACCATGTATTGCAAACAATGATCGCGATCAGCAGGATTATGTAAAGCCCCCTGTTTAGAAATAATACGAATAGCCGACTCATGCGTGACTAGTTCGATCCGAGCAATATCGTCAAAGCGTTCTTTAACCTGTGAATGCAGAACCACTGCGCATTCAACCGCTGTTTGCGCATGAAATTCAGCAGGATAAGACAGTTTAAACAAGACATTTTCCATTACATACGAGCCATATGAACGTTGGAATTTAAATGGTTTGCCAGCAAAGAGAACATCGTAAAATCCCCATTTTGGCGCCGATAAGGCTGAGGGATAGCCCATTTCACCAGTCGCTGCTATTAAAGCCAAACGCACTCCACGTGCAGTAGCATCACCTGCTGCCCAAGATTTGCGGGAACCGGCATTGGGCGCATGACGATAGGTTCGAAGACTTTGACCATCGACAAAAACCTGTGACAAGGTACGAAGCATCCTGTCTCTGTCAGCACCAAATAAGAAAGCAGCTACAGCAGCACTCGCAACTTTTACTAAAATAACATGATCTAAACCGACACGATTAAAACTATTCTCAAGTGCCAGACATCCCTGAATTTCATGTGCTTTAATCATTGCTGTCAATACCATATGCATGGTAATACCCGCTTTTCCTTCCTTGAGATTTTGACGACTGACATAATCAGCAACCGCGAGAATAGCGCCCAGGTTATCCGAAGGATGCCCCCATTCAGCAGCAAGCCAGGTATCATTGAAATCAAGCCAGCGTATCATCGTACCTATATTAAAAGCTGCCTGGACAGGATCAAGTTCGTAATCAGTGCCAGGTACTCGTGCACCGTTGGCAAGCGTTGCACCAGGCACTACAGGACCTAGTAATTTAGTGCATTCTGAAAAATTAAGAGCCAACATACCACAGCCAAGCGTATCCATCAGACAAAGTCTTGCTGTTTCGTAGGCGTCTGCACTTTTAATTTCAGTATTTAATACATAATCAACGAGACCAGAAATCACAGAGTCATAATCGGGTTTGATATTATCTTCAACATAAGAATGCATCTTAACTCCTCTCCTCAATCGCAATAAATTTTCTTGGTTCTGGACCGGTGTAGTCTGAACCAGGTCTGATTAAGCGGTTATCGGCGCGCTGCTCAAAAATATGAGCAGACCAACCTGTAATTCTTGACATAACGAAGATCGGCGTAAATAAAGGGGTAGGAATTCCGCAATAGTGGTAAGCAGAAGCACTGTAAAAATCAAGATTAGGGAATAGTTTTTTCTCCCTTCTCATCAGATTTTCGATTCGTTCTGATACATCATACAGTAGCATTGCATGTTTGGATTCGGCTAATTTATGCGACCAGGCTTTAATAATATCAGAGCGTGGATCACAATCTTTGTAAACACGGTGTCCAAAGCCCATAACTTTTGCTTTTGCTGCCAACATTTCCAGTAAACCTTTTTCGGCTTCATCCGGGCTTTTAAATTTCTCAATCAATTCCATTGCAGCTTCATTGGCCCCCCCATGCAAGGGACCACGCAAGGTTCCAATTGCTGAGGTAATCGCCGAATAAAAATCAGACAAAGTACCGGCTGTAACACGTGCTGCAAAAGTTGAGGCATTGAATTCATGCTCTGCATACAGAATGAGGGAGGCATTCATCATGTCAGCTTCGAGCCTGGTAGGTCGTCTTCCATGCAGGAGTGCTAAAAAATGCCCGCCTACCGTTTGCTCATCAGTTTCACCACTGATTTCTTTAGACTGAAAGTGATAGGCAAACCAATAACACATCATTCCAGGGAATAGGGCTAATAATCTATCAGCAATTTTATGTTGCTGGCTAAAATTTTCCTCTGGCTCCAAAGTCCCTAACATTGAACAACCAGTGCGCAATACATCCATTGGATGGGTATTTTTTGGAATTAATTTCAATACTTTTTTTAATTCTTCAGGTAAATGCCGTAAACTGACTAGCTTTTTGGTATAAGCGGCGAGTTCATCTTTTGTGGGTAATTCCCCATAGTGCAGCAAGTAGGCAACCTCTTCAAAGGTAGCCATTGCTGCTAAATCGTCTATTGAATAACCGCGATAGGTTAGCCCTTTTCCTTCTTGTCCTACGGTTGAAATTGCTGATTCTCCAGCAATCACCCCAGCCAAACCACCAGCCGATTTATTGACCATCCTGAACCTCCATTAATTGGTCTAATTTTTTTTCATAGTCGTTATAACCTAAAATTTCATATAATTCTGTACGGGTCTGCATCGTATCAAGCAAACCTTTTTGCGTACCTTCGTTTCTGATTGTTTTATAAACGTTTAAGGCAGCTTGAGACATGGCTCTGAAGGCGCTAAGTGGATATAAAATGAGCTGTATACCAGCTTTCGCAAGCTCCTCCCGGCTAAATAAAGGAGTGTTACCAAACTCGGTAATATTTGCTAGTATCGGCACTTTTAAATGTTTGCTAAAGGTTTCATATTCAGCGAGCGTTGTCATTGCTTCAGGAAAAATCATATCAGCACCAAGCTCAATGCAAAGTCCAGCACGCTCAATAGCTGCATTCATTCCCTCAACCGAATAAGCATCTGTTCGCGCCATAATGATAAAATCCGGATCTTTTCGAGCATCGACAGCGATTTTTATGCGATCAGCCATCTCCTGGATTGAGACAATTGCTTTATTAGGGCGATGACCACAACGCTTGGCAAGAATCTGATCTTCAATATGAATGGCGGCAACACCAGTGCGTTCCATGAGTTTTACGGCGCGGGCAATGTTAAAAGCATGTCCCCAGCCGGTATCAATATCGACTAAGAGCGGCAGTGAACAGGCTTCATTAATGCGTCGCGCATCTTCCAAAACCTCAGCTAAACCTGTCATTCCCAAATCAGGCAGGCCATAGGAAGCATTTGCAACACCCGCACCTGACAAATAAATGGCTTGGCAACCTGCAGATTCAGCAAGCATCGCAGAATAGGCATTAATGGTGCCAACAATTTGCAATGGCGTATGATTATTAATCAATGAACGCATCTTTTTCCCAGCAGAAATAGACATTCTATTCACTCCTTGATCCTGTGAAAAGACTTTTTATCATGCTGACAGTTGGATAGCAACTCGCTAAAAGGATGGGGCAGGGATTTTTAACGTCATCCTGAGGCAAGAATTTGGCAGTCTTAGAACGTAGGGTTACTCTCTAACAGAAAGGCCGTCTTCGCAAAAACGGCCTTTTCTTGCAAAACAACAAATTAGCTTAGTGGAACCTCTTTCCACCAATTTGTTCTGGTCTCAGTTGCCCAATGACCATCTCGCATACGAGCCACAAAGGCTTCTGTTTGTTCAGGGGATGA